>NZ_JASVEJ010000010.1:0-64381 GCF_030285425.1 Geitlerinema calcuttense NRMC-F 0142
TGCTGTCGGCGGAGTGGGATCGACAGGAGGAGCCGGGGCCGGAACTGGAGAGGGTGAAGGCGGTGGCGAGACAGGGGTACTAAAGTCATCATTAATAATCGTGCCAATCGCTCGCGAATCCCTGACTACTGCCTCTGTCACATTGCTGAGAACCACAAAGAAAGTTTCGTCAGGTTCGATGCGCGTATCGCCAATAACTGGAACAGCAATTGTTTTCTGAGTTTCTCCTGGCGCGAAGCTCAAAGAACCGCTCACCGCTTGATAATCTTCCCCTGCCCGTGCCGTTCCATCTTCTGTGGTATAGTTCAGCGTGACTGGGACGATACCTGGGCGATCGAGTTGGACGGTAAATATAGCATTCGTCGTGCCAGCATTTCCTTCGGGAACGGCCACATCCCCAATTCTCACCGCCGGCAAATCATCATCCAGAATAGTACCAACCGCTTGATTCGTCGTAATTGTGCCGCGCGCCGCCCCTGTTAAGCGGACAAAGAACCTTTCTGTGGGTTCAATGACATTATCAGCAATCACAGGTACTGTAACCGTTTTTTCCGTTTCTCCGGGGGCAAACGTGAGCGTTCCAGAGGTGGCTTGGTAGTCTTGTCCCGCCCTCGCCGTATCATCAGCCGTTGTATAAGTCACCGTGACAGGAACAATCGTTGGCGTTGAAAGCCGCACCACAAAGTTAAAATCTGTTGTGCCATTAGTGCCTTCTAGTTGCGTTACTCCTTGAATATCAATCCCTGGGACTGGAATTAAAAAGTTACCAAAGTTGGCATTTTGCTCTACCTCGCCCGGTTCTAGGGTAATCCGATAAGGTTCATCTTGATCGAGACCGGGATTTTCAGCCGGGAACGTTTGGATATAGCCTTCAGGGACAATCTCTCGAACCACATAATCGCCAGCCACCAGATTATCAAACGTATAACGTCCTGATGCATCAGTGACAGCCACTCGTTCGCCTTCATCTAAAATGCCATCATCATTGAGGTCTAGGAAGATGGTGACGCCTGCTAATCCGGGTTCTCCAGGATCGCGGCGTTGGTTGTTATTGAGATCGTCCCACTTAATCCCCGAAATTAAGAGATCGTCGTCAATAATCGTTGCAGTTCCTCGACCTTCATTGGCTAAGGCTGCTCCTGAAGCATTGCTGAGTTGGAGAAAGAAAGTTTCATTCACTTCGGGTACAGTATCGCCAATTACTTGTACCGTGACTTGTTTTTCAGTCTCGCCGGGAGCAAACGTGAGGCTACCCGTAACTGGCGTGAAATCAGTCCCGGCTGTAGCTGTCCCGGCAACGGTTGTGTAATTAACGGTTACGGGTAAATCTCCAGGCGTTAAACTTACGGTAAAAACGGCATTGCGAGTTCCTGTGTCTCCTTCTGTCACTGTGAGATTGCTAACCGAGAGAAAGAGTTGATCGTCCTCAAGAATCGTGACGGTGGCTTGTTCGTTCCCTAAAACTGCATTGCCAGATGGGTTGGATAGCTGAACGAAGAATGTTTCGTTCATTTCCACCACTGTATCGCCAATCACGGGGACGCGGATGGTTTGGGTATCTTGGTTGGGTGCGAAGGTAAGCGTCCCGCTGACGGCCTCGTAATCTTCTCCAGCGGTTGCAGTTCCATCGGAGGTTGAATAGGTGACGGTGACGGCTTGATTAATCGGTTGGGAGAGGCGAACGGTGACTAAAGCATCAGTGGTTCCCGTGTCGCCTTCAGTGATGGAGGCGTTCTGGATAAAAATTTGTAATTCATCGTCGTCAATAATTGTGCCGCTGCCTTGAGCAACGCCAATCGTAGCGCCTTCTGAGGGACTCAGGAGTTGTACGTCAAAGGTGCGTTCTGGGT
Source organism: Geitlerinema calcuttense NRMC-F 0142 (assembly GCF_030285425.1). NCBI lineage: Bacteria > Bacillati > Cyanobacteriota > Cyanophyceae > Geitlerinematales > Geitlerinemataceae > Geitlerinema > Geitlerinema calcuttense. The sequence goes on from NZ_JASVEJ010000010.1 coordinate 1,851, forward strand.
CAGCATCGACAATATTGTTACCGAAGACTGGAACAGTGACGGTTCGTGAAGTTTCGGTTGAACCGAAGACTAAGGTGCGGGTAATAGCTCGATAATCTTCTGGAGAAACGGCGGTGACATCGTTGGTTTGAAACACTACCGAGACGACATCTGTACTGGTGCGGTCTAGGGAAACTGTAAATACGGCATTGGTGACATCGCCTAAATCTCCTTCAGTTACAGTGACGCTATTGATCCGAAACGTATCAAACACGGACTGATAGGCGTGCATGAGTTTGGGTTCAAAGGCTAGGGGCGATTCAATTGAGCCGGTTTGAACTTCCAGTATCCAATCGCCTCCTAAGTTAGCATTGCCAGTGCGGTTAATGGAGGCGGCGACATCTGCACCCGTGAGTTGACTGAGTTGTTGAATAAAGTTTAATCCGACTGTTCCGGCTGCAACATCGCACCCATACAGGAGAATATCAGCCCCTGTCATTAAGGCATTTTTCCAAGAGGCGATCGCGCTTTGGTAGGCGTTTAAACTTGCTCCATCTAGCAGCGTATTGCCCAATTGCAGGCTTCCCGGTTGCCCAAAGGAAACGATATGAACGCTACTAACGTTTGTTCGTCCGGCTAACACCTGACTCATTTGGGCAACCCCATCCTGTTGAGCATCCAGAACCACCACTTCGGCCCCCGGTGCGACGCCGGAAACCAAATGGGCGACATCGCTAACGGCGGCGTCAATGAAAACGATCGCCTGTCCGGGTTGAGTGCTAAAATCAACCCCCGGCATCGATTCCTCAGCTTGCCAGTTTGGGGCATCTACGACTGGGGGTAGCGAAAACGGAGAATGGGAAAGGGTGGGTAAAAGAAAATTTTCTGGATCGCCTAGACTCTTTAAATCAAAAACGGGACTTGGGATTTCCTCCATTCCCCCTAGATTAGGATGATAGGAAGAAGTTGATGGGAGATCTAGTCCACCTACCTGAAATTGAGGATTCTGATTTAGAGGCGAGGGGGAATTGAGATCGACTGACTCGCTCAAGGTCACTGTCTTTGCTCCTCACAGCACGTTGATTGGGTCAGGTAATAGTGAGATTGGTTGTGGTGATGATTGCCCCTGACCTTAGCAAGCAACCACTCAACAGGGATAAGAAACGACGCAACAGTGCTTATTTGCTTTAATTTTTATAACTTATCCTGTTTGTCGGCCATTGCTTCAAATTTGAGAATTGTTGCGCTCCTCGCACGCGATCGCGCTTACCCTCGTTCTAGGGAAGATAAAGCAATTTCCGCTTGAAGAAAGTCTACAAATTGGCGGGCCGTTCGTCCAGAGCGACCATTGTGACGGGTTGCCCATTGCAAGGCGCGATCGCGAATATCCTCCCAAGATAGATCGAGGGCGGCTAACTGAGCCAAATGGCGGACAATTTCTAGATAGGTGTCTTGATTGGCGCTTTCAAAGGTCAGCGTTAAGCCAAAGCGATCGCTAAACGAGAGTTTTTCTTGTACTGTATCCCAAGCATTCACTTCTTCAGCATTGCTGGGACGAGGGCGATCGCTAAAAAACTCGCGAATCAAGTGGCGACGGTTAGAAGTGGCATAGACTACCATATTTTGGGGGCGTGCCGTCAAGTTCCCTTCTAACACCACCTTGAGCGACTTAAACGCATCATCATCCTCTTCAAACGATAAATCGTCTACAAAGATAATAAACTTCTGAGGCAGACTTCGCAGGCGCTCTACAATTTCTGGCAGGTGGGTTAACTCCGACTTGCCCACTTCAATTAAGCGAAGATCCGGGTATCGATGCAACAATCCCTTCACTAAAGACGATTTTCCGCTGCCTCGACTCCCGTAAAGCAGAACATGCAACGCCGGGTAGCCTGCCAATAAAAATTCTGTATTTTTGAGTAAAGCCTCTCGTTGGGCATCATATCCAGCCAATTCTTCTAACTGAATTGGATCGGGAACTGCAATCCCGATCAGTTGTCCTGTAGAGTAACGAAAGGCGCGGAACCGAGCAAACAATCCCACCCCATGTTGGCGATAATACTGAGCTAAATCGGGAAGAGCCTTAGCCCAATTATTGCTCTGTTGCAAAAAATGGGGCGCTTGAGCCTCTACAACCCAGACAGTCGGCATTTTAGGCAATTCAGCCACTTGCTGCACCCATTGAGCCAGTAATTGACAATCGCAGTTGTAGATATCTTGTAGCACCTGTAAGTCAGACTGAGCCGCCTTAACAAGCGCTAGAGGTAGGGTTGCTAAGTCTTGATGTTGGGCTTGCTGGGTAAACGGATTCTCCGATTGTAGAATCTGTTGAATCAAAAAATCGGGCCAAGTTTGTCCGGTTTGAGCGATCGCGCTAAACCAATTCCCATAGGCTTGCAAGCAATGATTGATATTAATCTCAACCTGAGTCAAGGTATTGAGGAGATGAAGAAACGCTTGACTTGCAGGGTTGCGCCAAACATCTTGGTAGAGTAACAAAGAGGCAGCTTGGCGTTGCAGGGTTTGAATATTCGCGATCGCGGTACTGTCAAGTTTAGGCATAATTGCCATTTTAGAGCGTCCGAGGACACTTCGATCGCTCAAAATTCGCTTTCACTAACACCACGAGCGATCGCGCTTTTTCTTAGACTAGGAAAAGCATCTTTTCATCTTAATTTTCAGCTAATGAACCCAACTGCCCAAACCATCACTGAAATTGACCAACAATTATCCAAACGAGAGATCGAACTCGATCCAGGCGGCTATTTCATTATTTACTTAGATCGAGAGGCAAAACTGATTTGTGCCAAGCACTATACCAACGTCATTAACGATCGCGGTTTAGCCGTCGATCCCGAAACCGGAGAAGTCATTCCCGCACGCGGAAAAGTTAACCGCACCGCCGAAACCCTATTTACCGGGCAAACAGCCAAAGAATTGTGCGTCAAGATTTTCGAGCAAACTCAACCCTCGCCTGTCACCTTACTCGATCATGCGGCTTATTTAGGGCGAGAATTGGTCAGAGCCGAGATGGCTCTGATTCATGCTCAAGAGTACGTGCAAGATTAACTATTTGGCATAAAAAAGATAGTAAGTCGCCATTGGGATAACCGTTGCCGCAACCAACAAAGCCACCACCCAAACGATCGCATTGCTTTCTTTCGTTTCTTCTGGGGTGGCGAACGTGCCTTCAACCTTCACCCGATCTGCCACCACTGGCGGGCCGGGATCGGGCTGACCAGATAGCACTAAGCTGAGGCGATCGCTAGCATCTAATAGGGCTTGATTGTACTTATCTCCCTCGCGCAGGGGAACTTGCAGGGTTTCTGAAGCAACGCTTTGAGCAATCTCTTCAGACAAGACTGTCTTTACCTTTTCCCCCGTGCGAATGGCCGAGTTATTCGTAACCACGTCCAAAACTAACAGAGTTTGATTGGCTTGGGCTTCAGGCGTGGGAAACCACTTTTGAAACAATTGATCGGCAAAGGTTTCAATGGTTTCCCCATAGTCGAGGCGACGAATCGTCACAAACCGCACCTCTTGACCCGTTTCTTGGGCCAATTGTTCGACTTGCTCGCTAATTTTACCTTCATTGAGGCGGCTAATTTTATCGCCATCATCAATCACCCAAGTGGGTTCGCCCGGATTAACTTGCGGAATTTGATAAACTCCAGTAGCGCTTGCCGGGAGTGCAAACCCTCCCCAGAGCCATGCTCCCAATAGCAGCGGCAGAATGTAATAGGACAAGTATCGGTGTAATCGTTGCATAAGCTTTATTTGAGATGATAAAAATCCTACTGACAGATTATCGCTTTTGGGGGATGGAAGGGAGCGATTCGCGCGGGTTCTTCCGGACTATTCTATTGAGGGAGTTCGTTTTAACCTAGATTGAGCAAAATGACGCTAATTTTAACTAACGACGATGGCATTGATGCCCCCGGAATTCAGGCTTTACAACAAGCAGTTTCCCAAAAAGCGGCAATTGTAGCGCCTTTGGGTCATTATTCTGGCTGCGGACATCAAGTCACCACCACTCGACCCATTGCCGTAGAAAAACGCTCTCCCAGCGCCTACGGCATTCAGGGAACGCCCGCCGACTGCACGCGCCTGGCCTTAACTCAGTTGTTCCCCGATGCTCAATGCGTGCTATCCGGGATTAATGCGGGAGGGAATTTAGGCGTTGATGTCTATATCTCAGGAACCGTCGCCGCCGTGCGCGAAGCCGCACTGTTAGGCGTACCGGGAATCGCTATTTCTCACTACATCAAAAAAGGTTTGCCGATTGATTGGGAGTTTGCCGCCCAACTCACCGCCGGAATTTTAGCAGAATTACTAAGTCAGCCGTGGGAGCCAGGAACCTTCTGGAATGTGAATTTGCCCCATTTAGCACCCGATGCCGATTCTCCGGAACTGGTTTTTTGTCAGCCCTGCAAGCAGCCGTTGCCGGTGAATTACCGCGTTGAGGGCAATGATTACTATTATGTGGGGAAATATAGCGATCGCGCTTTGACCCCCGGATCGGATGTCGAGGTTTGCTTTTCAGGTAACGTGGCCATTACCCCAATTAAAAGCTTTAATCCTGCTTAAGTTGGACTAACGCTTGCGTGATGTTCTCTTTTCTACGGGACTGACGGGGCTCGAACCCGCAACTTCCGCCGTGACAGGGCGGTGCTCTAACCAATTGAACTACAGTCCCATTTTTGACGCATCTCCCATTGTGCTGCCTTTTTCAGGCTTTGTCAACCCCTTTGCCAAAACTTTTTTGGAGATGGGGTGAGTGAATGGGCGTTCATCTCGCTGACAAACCGTATTGTAATATACATTGCCCCGTTTAGTAAACCTCAATAATGACCGAAAAACGAATTTTCTTGTGCCAATGGCGCAGCGTTAAACTGAAGGTGCTATGCCTATAGACCTTCCCACCCGGTCTAAGCCCGATGATTCATCTCCAACTGCCCCTAACGATCCGCGATGCCACCGAAAGCGATTTACCCAGAATCGTCGAGATTTATAACGCCGCCGTTCCAGGGCGTTTGGCAACAGCAGACCTCGAACCGATTTCTGTAGACAGTCGCCAAGCCTGGTATAACATTCACCATCCCCAAACCCGTCCCCTGTGGGTTGCTCAAGTCCGAGAGCAAATTATCGGGTGGCTGAGTTTCCAAGATTTTTATGGTCGTCCGGCTTACAAAGCCACCGCTGAACTTAGTATTTACATTGCACCGGAACATCGAGGCTGTGGCGTGGGACATCAACTGTTGCACCATGCCATTCAAGCAAGTCCCTCGTTAGACTTAGAAACGCTGTTAGCGTTCGTATTTGCCCACAATCAGCCCAGTTTGCGCCTGTTTGAGAAATTCGGCTTTCAACGCTGGGGGTATTTGCCCAAGGTTGCGGATTTAGATGGAATTCAGCGAGATTTAGCGATTTTAGGCTTATCGCTAGTTAAACGCGATTCAGCTTGCGTTTCGCGAGGATAACCATTAAAGCCAATCCGGCGATCGCGCTAGGTTCTGGAACCGACTGGGGAGGCTGAAATACTTCTTGTTCAGGTTCCAAATCCAACGCACTCACCAGTTGAGGATCGACAAGGCGGGTACCGTCTGTTTTAGGGGCGAGGGCAAAATTGCCCGTATAGTCCCACAGCGTCCAACCCATATTGTATTCTTCCAAAACAGAACGTACATCTTGCGTCCAGGCAAAGCGATCCTCTGGATTCACCCAAAAACGACTAGCACCAAACTCAGTCGCCACTACACGCACCTGATGTTCTTGAGTCCAAGCAGCCAAGGTAGCAATCCGCGCTTTAATTTTGTCGCGATCCCACTCCTCTTGGCAATAGCCATAGGCTAAATCTACCGCCTTTTGCAGGCTAATCTGGCTTAAAACCTGCTCGCAATCATCATCATCCACGCCATAGGGTAAGTTTCTGATATAACTCAAGTGTTCGTGAACCCAATCTGTGCCTTGATGGGTAAAAACGATCGGTTCGTAGAAATGCAAGCTATAAATGACATTCGGATCGGCAATTGGCGTCAGTTGCAGCAACCCCTCAATATTATTCCAGTCATGACCCGTTGCCAGAATAGTATGCTGAGGCGCATAGGCGCGAATGCTGTCAATTAACTGATTTTGTACCCAATCCCAACGTTCTACCGGGTTTTCGGGAAGATACCAGTTAAAGGAAGGTTCGTTAAGCACTTCCAAAAATAGGCGTTCTGGATCGAAATGGCTGAGGTGTTGAGCAAAACTTCCCCAAAATTGCGAAATTTGGGCCACAAAGCCATCGTCCTTGGCGAGACGCTCTTTAAACGAACTGTTCGGGTGTAAGTCAACGATAACGGCAAGGTCATTATCTAAAATCAAGTTTAAAGCTCGGTCGAGATGCTGTAAGTAATGGGCGTTGAGATCGCTAGGATTGCCTTGATTTAAAAATAAGACCGGATCGACGGGCAAGCGGACATGATTGAAGCCTAAGCTTTTGATGGTGGCGAGATCGGTTTGGGTAATAAAGCTATTGAGTCGCGCATCGCTGTAATTGGAACTTTGGGCAAACCAGTGACTGAGATTAATCCCATTGGTTAACTGCATCAAACGGGTATCGAGATCGAGAAGATGATTAATGTCTGTGGCGGTGAATTGGGGAGGGGGGGTGTCATTGGCAACAGCCGAGGGCAAATGAATGACTGAAGCCACCGTACAGCAAGACAGTGTTAAACTTAACAGGCTTGTGAATATTTGTTTCATACCCAGTCTCAAGTGAAAAATTTGAATTTGTTGATACTTCGGGTGCGTCGTTGCGATGAGTACCAACAGCAACCCCTGGCGGCTAATTCCGTAGTTTCACTGCATTGATATAGCAAAAGCGTGTGGAGTCTAAAAAACCGTTAGGTTAATCTTGACTCGCAGTTCAGCTTGCCCTCAGCGTTATGGCGATCGCTAGGTTAATTTTCGTTTCAGTATTTTTGCAGTTCAACGTCTCTCAATCGTTACACAAGAACTTAAAAGCTGCGGAAAATACCCAGAAGCTTTACTGAAATCTAACGTTAGCTTTACCGAAATTAAATATTTTGACGCTACCCTAGTTAGCTCTCAGTTCAGTATTTTTATGGAGTAAGGCGATCGCCCCTAGAAAAGTGGGTGGGCAAAAAATACTGTACCAGCCACTCTTTCACCCGATGGGTAGCCAAGCAGTCATCCTGGTTGTAGCGAACGATCGCCTCTAGATATTGAGGATTGCCCGTTTTCAGCCAGCGATCGTACCAGTAAATACACTGAGCGCCATTGGCCCGACTATCTTGCCACTCAAACCCCATCCACCGGGCGATCGCCTTCAGCGCGTAGCCTTCAACCGGGAGAATTGCCAAGCGCGTCACCCGTTCGTGAATATCCACAAACCGCTTCAGTACAGGTTCCCAGCGCTGTCTGGGCGTAGAGTAGCGTTTGGCGAGCTGGCGAGTCGCTTTTACCTCATAATCGCAGAAATGGAAAATCGGCGCATCGGGATAGGATTCCACCAACTCTAGAAACTGCTGCCAAATTTGGGCTTCTGCATCGGGATGAGGGGCGAGGAAGGGGTGAAACACCTGAGTTTGCGATCGCCGATCGACCACCAACACGCCCAGGAGATAGTCTAGATTCAGTTCCGGTTCTGCCTCAATATCAAAATAGAGTTCCACCGCAGACACGGGTAAATCATTGGGGAGGGGTTGAGATTTGGCGATCGCCTGATTTTGGATAACCGCCTGAGCTTGCACCACCAACTGAGCCGCCACCTCTGGCTCAATTTCCCCTTCTAGGTGCTGAGGATGGCTTTGGGCTAACAACTCCACCGTCGTCACCCCCAACGCTTGCAAACTTTGGTAGCGAGTCGGCGTTACCCCTGCAATTAAAGACAAATGATTTTGCGACTGCGCCACCTGCTTGCAGCTACTCAACCAGTTGCAAAGATTGCAGCGCTGGCGGCTAATAAACACCTCTGGCTCTAAGCGAGCGTCTAGCATTTCCAAACAATCGTGCAGACGCGCTTCAAGCTGAGGCAACACCTTATGCAAATTCACCGAGTAGAAACGATTATCCCGCAATTCTAGCCCGGCCACCTGCGGCATCGTGCCTTGAACCGAGAGCAGGAGAAACGCATGAAATGCAGCAATAATCTGATAATCAAACTTAGGACGCTTTCCCAAACGGACAATCGTGGGAACGTAAAGCCAGTCGCCAAACTCCGACTCTCCGGGACATTTAATTAATAAATCGGGTACGCCCAACAAAGAAATGCCAGACGAGGCTTGCGTGGGAACCAGGAGAACCCCGCGATGAATGCAACTCACGCCTTGACGCATCATTTCTCGCGTGGCTTCTGCTCCCGCCTGCCAATCTGAGGAGGAGTAAATGGGCGATTGGTAATCATAGTCTGCTAAAACCTGATGTTGGTGAGCAGCGCTATCTTGTAACAGTTTCCCCAAATAATCGCTTTGAGGATCTTGCTGAGTGCGATCGCCATAAACCTCAAGGAAGGCTCGGCGGTTGCACCGTTGGAAGTAAAACAGAAGTTCGGCAGTCAACAGCATGATTCTTTAAGGCTAACAGGAAATTCGTTGCGGTCATTACTGATTTGCAGTTGACGCTTTCCAGGGCATCCTGTTAATAGGGTTGAACATAAAGACTGGGAACGCCAAGTCTTTACACCATGAAAGACGGCAGGCTCCGCATAAATCCTGAGTTTAGCTCAATTCAGTGGGTGCATCTTCACAACAACTTTGAATCGGTAGAACTTGACGTTCTACTGCACCTGTCGTGCATTGGGACTTCCAGTCAACCTTTGCTATCGACCAACCGACCGTATCGGTAACAACTATGTCTTCAGAATCTCCGCTTCATTTTCCCAAGCGTCGCCTTGCTGCCTTATACATTGCAGCACTCGGCGCGATCGCTATTTTATCGTTATTAGGACATGCCTGGATCGAGCGATCGCTCAACCAACAACTGTACAGCACCCAAACCCTGAGTCTGGTCAGTCGCCAGTTAACCTTGGGAGAGAAACTCACCAAAAGCGCGATCGCCCTCCAGCACGCCAGCACCCCCGAACTTCGTCAAGCCTACCGCGCCGAACTGGAAACCACCTTTACCCTGTGGAGAGACACGCACCAAACCTTACAAACCGGAGATCCGCAACAGCATCTTCCGCCTCCCCTCACCCCGGAAATTCGCCGCCAATGGGAAGCGATCGCCCCTAGCTATCAAACCCTGCTTCAAGCCACCCAAGAGATTTTAGAAACCCCCTCCAACGCCAATCTGGGTAGCCGCGTGCAAACCTTGCTGGCTCATGAAGCCGACTTTAACGCCCGCATGGAAGCGATCGCCAGCCAGTACCACCAAGCCGCCAGCCAACACCTGGGCGAAGTTCAACAAATTCAGCGCAATCTCCTCTATGCAATTCTCGCCCTCTTATTCCTGGAAGGATTATTAATCTTTGCCCCAACCCTTTGGCAACTGCGCCGCCATATCGCCGCCCTTAAACAAGCCGAAAGCCACAACGCCAGCATCGCCAAAGAACTGAAGCGCAAAAACACCGCCCTCGACTTAGCCTTACAAGAAGCGCAGTCTGCAACCCGCCTCAAATCCGAATTTCTCGCCAACATGAGCCATGAAATTCGCACCCCCATGAATGGCGTGATTGGGATGACGGGGTTACTCTTGGATACCGAACTCGACGAGGAGCAACTCGAATACGTCGAAACCATCCGCACCTGTAGCAACTCGCTACTCACCATCGTTAACGATATTCTCGACTTCTCTAAAATTGAAGCCGGCAAACTGGAACTGGAAACCCAACCGTTTAACCTGTACGATTGCGTGGAAGACTCGCTCGATTTACTGGTGGCTCAAGCCGCAGACAAGGACCTTAACCTCGCCTATCTGATTCCCCCAGGAACGCCTCCGACACTGATTGGAGATATCACCCGCCTCAGACAGATTTTGGTGAACTTAGCGGGAAATGCCGTTAAATTTACTGCCCAAGGTGAAGTTGTCGTTTCGGTGAATGCTCGTCCGTTGCATCTAGCGAAAAACGGTCAACCTCAAGAGGAGGGCGCAGGCTGGTATGAAGTCCATTTTGCTGTAAAAGATACCGGAATTGGCATTCCCGAAGACCGCAAAGACCGATTGTTTCAATCGTTTTCTCAGGTTGATGCGTCTACTACGCGCCACTATGGCGGAACCGGGTTAGGGTTAGCGATCAGTCGGCGTCTGAGCGAATTAATGGGCGGGAAGATGTGGGTAGAAAGTGTAGAAGGTCAAGGCTCAACCTTCCATTTTACGATTGTGGCTGAGTCTGCGGAGAGTCCCCAACCGGCTTATTTGAGCGATCGCGTTCCTCAACTGCAAGGCAGACAACTTTTAGCGATCGCCGCCAACCTCACCAACCAACAAATTATCCGCCAGTACGCCCAGCAATGGGGAATGAGCGTGCAAGCCCTAGAAAGCTATAGCGCGGCGCTGGTGTGGTTAGAACAAGGAAATACCTGCGATGTGGCGATCGTGGATGCTGAAATTCTAGAGTCTCAAGCCATTGTGCCGAGCGATTGTCCCTTCGCGATCGCGGTGCTGACCTATTTAGGACAAAGCCTCGATGCTCGCCGGGAACGCTGTACAAATCGCGATTCAGAGTGGGCGGCGTATTTAACCAAACCCCTGAAACCCAAACAGCTTTATGAAACGCTTACCGATCTGTGCGTTGCGACCGAACCTGCGGGTGCTAGGAGTCGCCCCAGTCTGCCCACCTCTCCGTTTGACGCCAGCGATCGCCCTTTAAAGATCCTCCTAGCTGAAGATAGCGTGGTCAACCAACGGATGGTCTTGCAACTTCTCCAAGGTTTGGGCTACCGCGCCGATGTGGTGGGGAATGGCTTGGAAGTCTTAGAAGCCTTATGTCGCCAGCCTTACGATTTGGTGCTAATGGATATCCAAATGCCGGAGATGGACGGGTTTCAAGCAACAGAGTGCATTGTCAACTCTTGGCCGCTGAACGCCGCCTCGGCTGAATGCGGCGGACTGTCCCCCCATCCGCGCTTAAAACCCCATCCGGCCCCCTCGCGCCCTCGGATTGTTGCCATGTATGCCAGCGCCTTAGAACGCGACTTGCAACGCTGTCTCGCGGCCGGAATGGATGACTATTTGAGCAAACCCGTCCGGTTAGAAGCCCTGCAAGCCGTGCTAGAACGCTGTTTAGCAAAACCGACTTTGATCGGAAATTGCTAGGGAGGGTTAGCTGATGCTGAGTTGTTCGCTATTGACTTGAGTACAGCCTTTTTCGGATTTAGCGATCGCGATCGCTCGATCCAACTCAGAACGCCCTTTCACTTGGCCTTTGAGAACAACGGTTCCCCCGGTTTGAGCCACCCACACCGAATTCAACCCGGCCGTTCTTAGGCTGCGTTCGACCCGTTGCGCCAATCCACTTTCATGATATTGCCCATCGGTGCCAATTCTCTCTGGAGGAATGTTGGGAGACTGTACCGATTGGGAGATAATGGGCGTTTGTTGGCGATCGACTAAACTATTGGCGCGCACCACTAAACTTTTAGCCACCGTTTGAATGCCCGTATGCTCGAAGTAGTTGGTGGTTTGATCTAAAAAGGCGGCTACAAAATCTAATTTGTCATCCGCAAACTGAATCGTATTGCCTAAGTGGCTGATAATCGACTGGGGTGTCACCCCCGTACGCGCGACAAAACCGTTCATCCAACCTTGAACGGCATTCAGACTCTCGCGCACAAAACCCAGTTTGCTGGCGTTATTTTCTCCAGGGATAAAGCTGCTGACGGCTGCAAAAGCCGGGTTCTGTTCGAGAACGGAGCCATTGTCATTATCAATGACGCTGTGAATCTTACTTAAGAAATTGGGGCCGAGGGGCAAGACGGCATCAATGCAGACTAAAGCCGCCATCCGCATTAAAGCCGCATCTTGGTAATTTTGCGATAGGGCATTGGCAAATTGGCTGGGGTTGGGGGAAATGCCATTGAGTCTGGAGAAAGCCAGCAGTTCAACGGCTATTTTTAAACCCAGATCGACGGATTGCAAGACATCGGCTTTTGGGGTGAGTTGGTTGAGAACGGAGAGAAAACCAATTTTTTCGCCCACCTTATTCGCCATTGCTGCGGTTCCCAAAGCAATATCGGCTTTATCGATAGTTTGGTAGAGGCGCACCGCAAATTGATAGGGTTCTTTGGGGTCTTGATACAATAGCGTCGCGCGATCGCGGATTTGCTGAATGCGCCCCGGATCGGTTTCTCCTGTCACCGATCGGATCGTGGCATCAAACCCAACAAGATTATTCCACTGACCCGGAACCACAAAATCTAGCGCCCGCAGCACCTTCACGGTAATGTTATCGCTGGGGAGGCGTTCCATTAAGCTGACGATCGATTCACTCATGCGTCACTCTCTCAAGTTGGTGTCTCTCTATTGTCGCTACTGGGTTAGGGGCGATCGCCATTTGTCCAATTTTTCTTAAGCTGTCATCGTTGCAACCGATACAATAGCGATGAACTCAGTTTGTTAATCCCTTCCGTTGAATCTATGGCAGGACACAGTAAGTGGGCGAATATTAAACGTCAAAAAGAACGAGTAGATGCGAAAAAAGGCAAAACCTTTACCAAGATTTCCCGCGAAATTATAGTCGCCGCCCGCAGTGGGGGCGATCCGGCGGGGAATTTTCAGTTGCGAACGGCCATTGAGAAAGCCAAAGCCGCAGGTATCCCCAATGACAATATTGACAGGGCGATCGCTAAAGGGGCAGGCACCTGGGGGGGAGAGGGAAACCAATATGAAGCGATTCGTTACGAAGGTTATGGGCCGGGGGGTGTGGCGATCCTGGTTGAAGCGCTAACCGATAACCGCAACCGCACCGCCGCTGATTTGCGCGCCGCCTTCAGCAAACAAGGCGGAAATTTGGGCGAGACGGGGTGTGTCAGTTGGATGTTCGATCAAAAGGGAGTGGTGCGCGTTGGCGGTTCCCTGGATGAGGAAGCCTTGCTGGAAGCTTCTTTAGAAGGGGGGGCCGAGTCTTACGAGATTTCGGAAGAAGAGGATGGCCCAGTCGCGGAGGTGTTTGCGGAGGTGACGAATCTGCAAACCTCAGCCAAACTTTACAGGATAGTGGGTTTGAGGTGTTGGAGTCTGAGTTGCGCTGGATTCCCAATAATACGGTAGAAGTGACGGATTTTGACCAAGCGCGATCGCTTCTTAAGTTAATTGATGCTTTGGAAGATTTGGATGATGTCCAAAATGTGACGCCGAATTTTGAAATGGCTGATGAAGTGATGTCTCTGAGTATCGCTTAGGGCTGTAGAAGCTGTTGCTTTTGCATTCGGATACCCGCACCGGATCGCCTAGCGGTCGGTGCGGGTTCTTTCGCGTCTGGAAATCGAATTTGAAGTTGAAAAGCGCGATCGCTCTCTCTTCAGGGCTTCACAGCATCTACCCTGCGGGAGATTATGAAAAAAAACGAAGTTCGATTTAATAGAATATACCCTTTCAGGGGTGAGTTCAGACCGGGCCAAATCTGTCCTGGGAGGAACCGTACTCAGCCTAACGGTTGAAAGCGAACTGTTTTTTCTTGAATACGCGGATCGACGGAACCTGCAACGGCCCCAACCCAGCGAGCAACATCACCTATGAAGGGCACCCCAGCCAAACTAGAACCCCAGCAACCCCAAACCGTTCAATTTGCCCTTAGCCAAGCGACCCTCAATCAGATTGAAGCTGAAGCTCGCCGTCAAGGACTTTCAGCCTCCGAGACGCTCGAACATTTAGTTCGCTCTTACTTTGAGCAACAACCCCAGACAGAACTCAGCCAGCAACTCCAGAACGCTCAACAACAAATTTGTCAACAGCAACAAGCTTTGGAAGAACTGCAACTCAGCCAAAGCCTGCAATCTCAAATGGAGCAAGAAAGCTTAAAAACCCAAGCTGAACTTCTAGCACTGCTCGATACCTTATTGACGGCGGCTCCCGTGGGGATGTGCTTTATAGATCCGCAATTGCGCTTTGTTCGGATCAATCCCATGCTGGCGGCGCTGAATGGTTTGCCCAGGGAAGCGCATCTGGGGCAAAAGTTTCCTGAACTTTTCCCAGAAATGGCGGAACGCTTTGGCCCCATTATCGAGCAGGTGCTGTCCACAGGCGAACCCATTCTGAATTTAGAACTTTCAGGGATACCTCCGGGATCGACCGAACCCGGTTATTGGCTGGCGAATTACTACCCCGTGCGCGACGAGCAGGGACAAGTCCTAGGCGTCGGGTTAATTTTAGCCGACATCACCGAACAGCAAAAGGCGCTGCGCGATCGCCAACAGCTAGAACAAGAGTTGCGCCAACGCGAAGCTCACTTTCGCCAGATCTTTGAGTGCAATATGTTAGGGATGGGGTTTTGCAGTCTAGACGGCCCAATTTTACAGGCTAATCATGCCTTTTTGGAGTTAGTGGGCTACACCCAAGAAGAAATTCAAAACTTATCCTGGCAAGAGATTACGCCCCCCGAATACCTCGCTAGAGACAAACAAGCCCTGCAAGAAAGTTTGCGCTTGGGGTATTGCACCCCTTATGAAAAAGAAATTCTGCATAAATCTGGGCGTCGCATCCCGCTGCTGGTTGGGGGGGCGTGCTTAGAGGACTCTCCGAGCCGGGGCGTATTTTACGCGATTGACCAAACCGAGCGCAAGCAAGCTGAACTGGCTCGACGCCAAGCCGAAGAACGCTTGCAGGTGGCGGTGAAAAACTCGCCGATGAATGTATTTAGTCAAGATTGTCAGTTGCGCTATACCTGGATGTACAATCCTAGCTTTGACTATCGCGTCGAGGAGATTTTGGGCAAACGCGATATTGATTTAATCCCTCTAGAAGATGCTCAAGTGCTAGAGAACATCAAGCGCAAAGCGATCGCAACTGGGGTGGGTTGTCGCGAGGAAGTCAAAGTGACGATGGGAGGACGCGACTGGTATTTCGATCTCACCGTTGAGCCGCTCTATGAGGCCAATGGACAGATTAGCGGGATTACCTGTGCCGCAGTGGATGTGAGCGATCGCAAACAACTATTACACCGCGAACAGGCGCTCCGGGCAGAAGCCGATCTGATCCGGCGTCAGCTCACCACCGTATTTGAAACCTCCCCAGTCGGAATGGCGTTTCTCGACCGCCAGCAGCGCTTTGTCACCCTGAACGAAGCCCTGGCCGAAATGAATGGCTTGAGCCGCGAACAGCATTTAGACCGCACCATTGCTGAGTTATTTGGCGAATCCGATCCCAATCTGGTGCAACTATTTGAGCAGATTTACGCGACGGGCGAACCGTTTATTTCGCCTCAACATCCGGTGAGCGTTCCCGGTCGTCAAGACCGCTGTCCCGGTTACTATAACGTTTACTATCTGCCCAATATCACGCGGGAAGGAGAAGTGGAAGGCGTGGTGGTTTATGTGGTGGATGTTACCGCTCGCGTCCGCCTCGAACGAGGACAGCATTTTCTCTCCCAAGCGAGTGCCGTTCTCGCCTCTTCCCTCGACTATCAAACCACCTTAGAACAAGTGGCTCGCCTCGCCGTCCCCAACTTAGCCGACTGGTGCGTCGTCCATGTGGTTGAGGAAAATGGCTCGATTTCTCAATTGGCAGTTGCTCACGTCGATCCGGCAAAAATCGAGTGGGCGAGAACCATTCAACAAAAATATCCCTTGAATCTCGACGAACCGCGAGGCGCGGCTTATACTCTGCGAACTGGGAAATCCGAACTGATCGCAGAGATTCCCGATGAAATCCTCGTAGAGGCGGCTCGCTCTCCCGAACACCTGGAAATGCTGCGACAGGTTGGCTTTCATGCGGTGATGACGGTGGCGATGAAGGCACAGGATCGGATTTTGGGGGTCATTTCTTTTGTCTCTGCTGAGTCCAGACGCCGTTACGATGCAATGGATCTGCGTTTTGCTGAAGAGTTAGCCAGCCGAGCCGCCCTAGCGGTGGATAATGCCCGACTCTACAGCCTCGCCCAACAGCAGCGGGTTTTAGCCGAACAAGCCAATCGGATCAAAGATGAATTTCTGGCCGTGCTTTCCCACGAGTTACGCACCCCCCTCAACCCGATTTTAGGGTGGACGAAATTATTGCGATCGCAACCGTTTCAGCCCGAAAAGGCCGATCGAGCCTTGGAAACGATCGAACGCAATGTCAAGCTGCAAACTCAACTGATTGAAGATTTACTCGATATCTCGCGGATTCTGCAAGGCAAGCTCAACTTGAGCGTTAAACCCGTCAACCTGGTAGCCCTGATTCAGGCGGCGCTGGAAACGGTTCGCCTCTCAGCAGAAACCAAAGGAATTCATCTGCAAACACAGTTAAATCCGGAATTACCCCCCCTGATGGGCGATTCAGGTCGCCTGCAACAGGTGGTTTGGAACTTACTCTCGAATGCGATTAAGTTTACGCCATCGGGTGGGGCAGTGGAGGTGGAGTTAAGCCAAGGGGCAAATTATGCTCAAATTCGCGTCAGCGATACGGGGATTGGGATTCATCCCGATTTTTTGCCCCATGTCTTTGAGTATTTTCGCCAAGCTGATAGCAGTACAACGCGCAGTTTTGGCGGTTTGGGGTTAGGGTTAGCCATTGCTCAACATATTGTAGAGCTACATGGCGGTCAGATTTGGGCGGAAAGTTTGGGTAAAGATCGCGGAGCAACGTTTATGGTGAGATTGCCGATTTGGGTGGATTCAGCTTCCCAAGAACCTGCAAATTTAGCATCCTCTGAAAATGCTGATTCGAGATCTCTATTGGCGGGCGTGCGCGTTCTCGCGGTGGATGATGATGCAGATATGCGAGAGTTGATGTTTTTTATCCTAGAACAGGAAGGCGCAGAAGCGATTGTCACGGGATCGGCAACGGATGTTTTAACGGTGCTGCCTAACGTTCAACCCGATATTTTGATTGCAGATATTGGGATGCCGGATGTGGATGGATATACGTTGCTGCGCCAGATTCGACGCTTGAATGTTGCCCAAGGGGGAGAAGTCCCCGCGATCGCGCTGACGGCCTATGCTGGTGAGTGGGATCGACAACAGGCTCTAGCGGCAGGGTTTCAGATGCATTTAGCTAAACCTGTAGAGCCGGATGCACTGGTGAAAGCGATCGCTAAGGTGTTAAATAACTCAGGTGAAGAGGAGGAATAGGAGCGAAAATTGAGGTTAGTTCAGGTCAATTCAGCTCAATTCAGTTAAATTTAGTGCTTCAGCGCGGTGAAAACGGTGCCAGAATTAACATAAACACCGCAAATCATTGCGAGCGCCTGGAACATTGTCGATGACCGCTAAACTCAACGCTCCTTATCACTATCAGTTGGGTGGAAGCTTGCCCCTTGGCGCTCCCACTTACATCGAGCGACAGGCTGACGCCGAACTGGAGGAAGCTCTTATAGCAGGAGACTATTGCTATATCCTGGATGCACCGCAAACCGGGAAATCGAGCTTGCGAATCCGCACGATGGACAAACTCCAAGCACAAGGGATTGTCTGTGTTGAGCTAGATTTAAGCGGGATTGGCAGCCAGCAGATTACCGAAGAGCAATGGTATGGCGGGATCGTTCAGACGCTCGCCAGCGGCTTAGGGGTACCCTTCGATCGGCGCAACGGGTGGCACTCGCGCTCGGATCTATCCCCCGTGCAGCGCTTGCAAGCGTGGATTGAAACCGTTTTACTCAGCCAAATCCCTCAAAATATTGTCCTGTTTATCGACCCGGTGGATAGCGTCCTGGGTCTGAATTTCTCGACCGATGCGTTTTTTGCCCTGATTCGCCAATGCTACGATCGCCGCGCTGCTGATGGGGCTTATCAAAGACTCACCTTTGCCCTATTGGGCACCGCCACCCCCCGCGAATTGATTGGAAATCGTCCCAAAGCAAACCCCTTTGCCGTCAGTCGCGCCCTAACTCTAGATGGGTTGCAACCCGATGGCATGGCTTCTCTGGCGGGCGCTCAAGTGGAAAATCCCCAAGCCCTGGCACTGGCAATCTGGCATTGGACGCGGGGACAGCCGTTCTTAACGCAAAAATTATACTCGCTTGTGCATCGCCACCTAGGCGCGGGTATTCTGAGGAAGGGGGAAGAAACTCACCTGCTTGAGCATATGGTGCAAACTCAAATCATTGAAGCTTGGGAAGCACAAGATCGACCCGTCCATTTTCGCGCAATTCGCGATCGCCTTTTTTCCCCAACGCGCTCAACCCAGCAATTGCTCAAGCTTTATCAGGGAATTCTACAGCAAGGACGCGCGATCGCTGACAACCCGCCTGAATGCTTGGAATTGCAAACGTTAGGATTAATCGCTCGCCATCAAGACCGATGGGAGGTACATAATCCCATTTACGCTGCAATTTTCAACTTAGATTGGGTCAACCAAGCGCTAAAACTCAAAAACTCCCCACTAGAGATGATTTCTGTTTCAGCCGCTTTAATTTTTACGGATATTGTCGCCTCAACCGCCAGGATGGTTGCAGACGAACAACATACCCTACATTTGGTTCAACGCGACTTGCAACAGATGCGTCAACTCTGCCAGCAGTTTGGCGGACAAGTCCTCAAATCATTAGGCGATGGCTTGTTAATGTCGTTTGAAAGTCCCGAAAAAGCCGTTTCCTATGCGATCGCCATTCAAGAAGCCTTTGCGATCGCCTCCAGCAACCTTCCCGAACGAGACATTCTCTATCATCGCATTGGCATCCATTTAGGCGATGTGTTTTTCCGAGGCGATGACGTGATGGGAAAAGGCGTCAACCTGGCTTCTAGGCTGCAACAACAGGCCGAACCGGGAGGAATTTGTTTATCTCAATCGGTTTATGACCAAGTTCAACATCTGTTAAAAGTTGAGGTGATTAAACTGGGGTTACGCAAACTCAAAGGCATTCCCGAACCCGTTCCCCTGTATCAAATCCCCCCCTATCGGTCGAGTGCGGCCCAAGAGATAAAGCCCGCGCGATCGCCCTATTATCCTAGCGGTGCAGTTCCCCTCGATTCCCCCTTTTACCTAGAACGCACCCCAGTAGAAGCCCAGGTTTACGATGAAATGAAAAAACCAGGGGCGCTAGTGCGAATCAAAGCCCCCAAAGAAATGGGCAAAACCTCGCTGATGCTCAGAGCCTTAGACCATACCAATACCCAAGGCTTTCACACCGTTACCCTGAGCCTAGAGCAAATTGACAGCGCCATCCTCAACGATTTAAACCGCTTCCTCCGCTGGCTGTGTGCCAACGTCACTCGCCAATTGCAGCTAGAACCCAAATTAGATGATTATTGGGATGAAGATATTGGCAGCAAAATCAGTTGTACCCTCTATTTCCACTGCTACCTCTTAGAAAAAATTCAGATGCCATTAGTATTGGCTCTAGATGAAGTCAACTATGTTTTTGAGCATCCCCATGTCGCCAAAGAGGTTTTACCCCTGTTTCGCTCTTGGTACGAAGAAGCCAAAAGACATCCCATTTGGCAAAAGCTGCGCCTAATTATCGTTCACTCCACCGAAATTTACGTTCCCCTGCAATTAAAACAGTCGCCGTTTAATGTGGGTTTGCCCATTGAACTCGGTCGGTTCACCCTAGAACAAGTCAGAACCTTAGCCCAGCGCTACGGCCTGCGGTGGACGGATGACCAACAAGCGCAACCCTTGATGTCTTTGGTTGGCGGCCATCCGGCTTTAATTCATTTAGCCCTCTATCACCTCAGTCGCGGCGACACGACAATCGAGCAATTGCAAGAAACAGCTTTTACGACCAAAGGGATTTATATCCACCACCTGCAAAGACATCAAGTGACCTTGCAAGAACAACCGGAACTGTCACAAGCCTTTTATACCGTCTTAAACTCTACTGAACCCGTTCCCTTAGAGTCCATCGTGATGTATAAACTCAGCAGCATGGGGCTAATTAAGTCCTTGGGTAATACAGCGATTGTGAGCTGCGAACTCTATCGCCAGTATTTTATGTTACAAAGAAAGCGATAAAATCAGCATTGCTCTACTGAAAAACTTCTGATGCTGGGAGGTTGAATGACTGGCGCTCGTTTTCCCCGCTCTGTATTATCGGTCAGTCGCCAAGAGTTTGGCAAACCTGAAGATAATCCCCATGCTAGCGGCCCACCTTTACAGTTAGAAGTGATAGACGGATCTCTCCCTGCCGATATCTACGGTCATGTTTATATTGTCGGGCCGGTGGGTTCTGTCGCGGCTGAGGCGGATTCGCATTCCCCAATTGTCGCACCCTGCCAAGATGGCACGACGCTTTTGTATAACGGGGAGGGGATGGTTTATCGGTTAGACTTTGACGCTTTAGAACAGGGCGTTTCCCTCACCACTCGCATTATAAAAACGCCCTGTTATTATGCCGATTTGGGGACATTTTACGATCCAAAGTATCAGGGTTCCCAGAACTCTCCCGATCTGCGGTTCAAAAATTTAGGGATCTCGCGGGTTTCAGGACGCTTAGGTCTCCGCAACCAGTTAAACACGGCTTTTTTGCCCGTCAGATTTGCCGAAGAGGGCTGCGATCGCCTGCTGGTCACTTGGGATATGGGACGCCCCTACGAACTCGATCCCGTGACCCTAGAAGCTGTTACCCCCATTGGGCGCAATGACGAGTGGGAACCTGTAACCAAGTTAGTTAACCTTCCCTTTGAACCCCCTCCCCCTTTTCAGGCGATCCAAACAGCGGCCCATCCCTGTTTCGATCCCAACACGGATGGCGGACAGGTGGTGACGACCAATACAGGGCGATCGCTCTCTAACCTACTGTCTCAGATTATCCCGATTACAGGGCGATCGCTCTCTAACCTGCTGTCTCAGATTATCCCGATTGTGGCGATCTTGCGCTCGATTGCTGGAGTCCAATCCACAGAGAAATCTACTGTTCCCCTAGAAACTGCTGTGGGCGAATATCATACCCCAGTTGAAACCCTTTGGGCAAAACTGAAACATTTGTTCCTGTTGTTGCTGCAATTTCTGCGGGCGATTGTGGAGTTCTTTGTTGGTAACTTTCTGGATATTATTATTTGGGATGGCAAAGGCGACTTTAAGAAATGGCGCATTCACCACAACGGACGCCCGATAAAAATTAAACAAACGACCCATCAAATCGGGCTGACGGAAGATTACATTGTTGTGATTGATACCGCTTTTAAGGTCTCTATTGAAGAGCTTTTGCCCTACCTCAAATCTCACAAAGCCCAACAATTAGAAGCTTGGGCGCGGAAGATTTTAGACCATCCGCAACTAGCCAATAACGATATCTATATCATTCGCCGTCAAGACTTGAAAGAGGGGACTCGGATTGTTGAGGCGAAAAAAGCGGTAATTCCCTACGAAGCGGCTCATTTCTCGGTCGATTACAAAAATCCCGACGACCAAATTATGCTGCATTTCTCCCATGTTTGCGCGTGGGATGCGGGGGAATGTATCTCCATGTTTGATTTTGATGAATTTGCCACTCCAACTCCAGCACTAGAGAAACAACGGTTGTATGGCGTCCTTTACGGGCCGACGGATATCAGCCGTTTGGGATGCTGGACGATTAATGGTAGGACTGGGGAAGTGGGTGAAAATCCCCAACTGGTGATGGATCTAGAGTTAACTTGGGGGCCTGCGATCGCCAGTTATCGCACAACCTCTCCCTACGGTTCTCCCGATCGTTTAGAAGATATTTATTGGGGATGTTTGGGCTGTTGGGATGATTTATTATTCCCCCACATTCTCAGCCTCTACCAAAACTATCCCTATCGAGAAGTTGGCTTGAATCTGATCCAACAAATTACCCAAGAAGGACGTAAATCTAACCTTCTTCGCCTCCAGATTGAACGCGATCGCCAAAACCAGCCCCAACGTTTAAGCATTGCTGACTCTTATCAATTTCCCGATGGTTATTATGTGACTTCTCCCCAGTTTGTGCCATCCGCTCGTGGCGATCGCTCTACAGACGGTTATATTGTCTGTATTGTCCATTACGGTGAGGGCGACGATCCGCAAACAAACGGGAATGAAATTTGGATTTTTGATGCGCGAAATCTCCAAGCCCCGATCTGTAAGTTAGCCCATCTGAGAATGAACATTGGGTTTACCGTTCATGCAACTTGGTTGGAGAAAGCCCAACGACGAACAGCCGCGTATTGCATTCCCGTGAAGGAAGACTATCAGCCGATTATGGAGAAACACTCGAAAGAAATTCAAGACCTCTTTCAAGAGTGGGTTTATCCCCAAAAAGAATTACCCGTAGGCTAGCTTAGTTTCAGCAATAGAACTCTATCCTAATCTTTAACCCAATTCAGCACCTGGCTATTTGGGGAGTTTTTTAGGGTTGCGATCCGTGGGTACGACATTATCGAACAGATTTCTGAAGAAAACAGAATGGTGGTGTATTGAGGTTGCGATCGCAATACCCAACAACCCGTCATTATCAAGCTTCTGCGGGCTGAGTATCCCACCCTCGAAGAGATTACCCGACTGCGCCAAGAGTATGCTGTCGCCAAAGACTTAAAATGCCCCGGCGTGGCGACTCCTTACCGCCTAGAGAAGTATCAAAATAGCTTTGCGCTGATTTTAGAAGACTTTGAAGGGGAATCTTTACGAGAAACCCTCAAAAGACAACAACTTGCGATCGCCGAATGCTTGCAAATTGCGATCGCCCTAGCCGATACTCTCGCAGAACTCCACAAAGCCAGAGTCATTCACAAAGATATTCAACCAAGCAATATTATTCTCGATCTCCAGACGCCAAGCGTGAAGCTAACAGGTTTTGGCTTTGCATCGCGCCTTTCCCAAGAAAATCACAGCGTCAACAATCTGCAACTGATTGAAGGGACTCTCGCCTATATGTCCCCAGAACAAACCGGGAGAATGAATCGGGCGATTGACTACCGCAGCGATTTTTATTCTCTAGGCGTTACCCTCTATGAGATTTTAGCCGGAAAGCTCCCCTTTTCTACCCCAGATCCCATCGAGTTAGTCCATTGTCATATTGCCAAGTCTCCTATCCCCCTGCATCAGGTAGAAGATTGCCAAATTCCCGAAGGCTTATCCGCCATTATCCTCAAACTGCTGGCGAAAAATGCCGAAGATCGCTATCAAACCGCTTATGGGCTAAAGTTTGACCTAGAAACCTGCCTGCACCAATGGCAAACCACGGGGCAAATTATACCCTTTCCTTTAGGTCAGCGCGATCGCGGCAACCAACTGCTAATTCCGCAAAAACTCTACGGACGCGAGTCAGAAATTGCCCTATTAATGGAAGCATTCTACCGCGTTGCCGGAAAAAGCGAGACTGCCACCGGACAAAGCGAACTAATGCTCGTTTCAGGTTACTCCGGTATTGGAAAAACCTCCATCGTTAACGAAGTCCATAAACCGATGGTGGAAGCGCGGGGATACTTTATTGCAGGTAAATTTGACCAATTTAAGCGTAATATTCCCTACGCCGCACTCATTCAAGCCTTTCAAGAACTGTTGCGCCAGCTTTTAACCGAAAGCGAAGCCCAAGTTTCTCGTTGGAACGCCAAACTTTTAGAGGCATTAGGTGCCAATGCTCAGATCATTATTGATGTTATCCCAGAACTCGAATTAATTATCGGTTCCCAGCCCGAAGCGCCTAAATTAGGGGCAGCAGAAACCCAAAACCGTTTTAATCGCGTTTTTCGGGAATTTCTCGGTGTCTTTTGTCAAAAAGAACATCCCCTGGTTATCTTTCTAGATGACTTACAATGGGCAGATTCTGCGTCATTAAATCTGATTCACCTGTTGATGACGGATGAGAATAGCCGCTACCTCTTGATGATTGGCGCTTATCGCGATAATGAGGTGAATGCAGCGCATCCGTTAGTGAAAACGCTAGAAAAAATTCAAGCGACGGGTACGCTAATGCACGCCATTACCGTGCAACCTTTACCGATGGATTGCGTGCGTCTGCTTGTCAGCGAAACCTTAACTCAACCGCCTGATTCTCAACAGGTAACAGCGCTGGTTGAATTACTGTTTAATAAAACACAAGGCAACCCGTTCTTCTTAACTCAAATCCTCAAAACCCTTTATGTCGAAAAGTTATTAGTCTATCAAGTTGAAACCGATACCTGGCAATGGGATATTCAGCAGATTCAAACGGTTGGCATCACCGATTACAACGTTGTTGAACTGATTGCTCGTAATATTCTCCAATTGCCGATTGAAACCCAAAATGTCCTAAAATTAGCGGCTTGTATTGGCAACCAATTTAATCTAGATATTCTGGCAATTGTATATAAAGCCTCTGAATTTATCACCGCCAGTCAACTTTGGGAGGCTTTACAGTCGGGGCTGATTTTACCGCTATCGACGAGTTATAAAATTCCTTTGGCTTTTGGCGAAACGGGATTTATTGCCGATCGCGGCGAACGTGTTAAAGTGGGTTATCGCTTTTTACATGACCGAGTTCAACAAGCGATTTACTCTCTGATTCCCGATGGCGATAAGAAGGCGACTCACCTCAAAATTGGTCAGCTATTGCTGGAAAATATCTCGCCCGAAGAACGCAAAGAGAATATTTTTGCTTTGGTGAACCAACTCAATTTTGGCATCGATTTACTCACCAGTCATGCGAAGCGTCGAGAATTAGCAGAATTGAATTTATTAGCAGGGCAGAAAGCCAAGTCTGCCACCGCTTATAGTGCCGCCGTCAAGTATTTACAATCGGGCTTGCAACTTCTGCCTAAAACGGTTTGGAAAAATCACTACATCCTGGCTAGAGATTTGCATACTGAAGCGGTTGAAGCGACTTATCTCAACACTGACTTTGAAGAAGCCGAGCGTTTAAGTAATATTGTACTTAAATATGCTAAAACTCCGCTAGAAAAAGTCAAAATCTACGAAATCAAGGTACAATTTAATATTGCCCAAAACCAAATGCAAACTGCAATTGATGTGGGCTTGTATGCTTTAGAATTATTAAATATTTCACTGTCTGAATCTCCGCCCCAAGTTGAAGATATTTCGCAGCTTTATAAGCTGCCTTTAATGGAATCTTCTGAAAAGCTGGAAGCGATGCGAGTGTTAATGATTCTTTATGCACCTGCTTATATTGCAAATCCCGCATTTCTCCCCAAGCTTGTCTTTACCACGGTTAATCTTTGTATTACAGAAGGTAATTCTCCTCTAGCACCATTTGCCTATGTTTATTATGGTTCATTGCTGTGCGGAATCTTTTTTAACTTTGAGTTAGGATATCAATTTGGAGAATTGGGGGCTTGGCTGTTAGAAGAACTGAATGCTAGAGAAATTCAATGTAAGGTAGAAGTTCTTTTAAATGCTAGTGTTCGACATTGGAAAACATCTGCTTCTCAAACCGCTAAAATGCTGCATCAATCTATTAGTACAGGCTTAGATACAGGTGACTTAGAATATGCTTGTACTGGAGCAGCGACTTGGTGTGCTAACATAACCTTGGTGGGAGAACCGTTAGATAACGTCCATCAAAAACAACAGGATCTTCTGGGTTTAATTTACAGCCTTAAACAAGATTTTTATGTGAATTACTTCAATCTTTGGAGCCAAGTTGTTCTGAATTTAAGAAACGAAGTTGAGCAACCCAAAGAGATTAAGGGCGAGTTATTTGATGAAACCAAAACTTTGCCCTTCTTGCAAAAAACGAATAATTTCACCTCCCTATTTGCCTTCCATCTGGCTAAATGCATCCTGCACTATTTGTTTAGAGATTATGCAATCGCGATCGCCCATGCAAAAGAATCTGTAAAATATCAACAAAGTGCGGCTAGTTTGATGGTCTTTGGGCAACTCCCTTTTTACTATGCTCTGACCCTGGCTGCAAACTATCCCCAGTTAGATCCAGCCAGTCAAGCCAATACTTTAACTGAATTAGAGGGACACCTCAATCAACTCCAAACTTGGGCAAACTCTGCCCCCATGAATTACCAACATAAATACGAACTGGTAGCAGCAGAAAAAGCCCGAATTTTGGGACAATTTGCTCAGGCGATGGAATTGTACGAACAGGCGATTCGCAACGCCAAAGCTCATAATTATTTGCATGAAGAAGCCCTCGCTTATGAGCTAGCCGCCGACTTTTATCTAGCGCGAGGGATGGAAGATATTGCCAAAACTTATGTGCTGAAATCCCACAATGCTTACATTCGTTGGGGGGCTGTGGCAAAAGTTAGAAACTTAGAATTGAGTCACAAGCGCTTTTTAGCTCAATCCTCCTTGAGAACTCCTACAACCTCAAGAAGTAATAGCAGTTTAACCCCTACCAGCGCCAGTGGAAATAGTCTAGATGCGATCTCGGTGATTAAAGCCTCTCAAGCCTTAGCCGGAGAAATTATCCTTAATAAGCTGCTGGAGAGCTTAATCAAAATTGCGATTGAAAATGCGGGCGCTCAAACGGGATTTCTAATCTTAGAAAAAGATGGCAAACTTTTAATTGAAGCTCAAGGTGCAGTCGATGAAGAGCGAGCCATTATCCGTCAATCAACTCCTGTAGAAAGCCATTCCCAACTTCCGAGTTCTCTGATTCATTATGTGGCGAGAACCAAAGAGGATGTCATTTTAGCAGATGCCAGCCGCGAGGGAATGTTTACCAGCGATCGCTATGTCGTCGAGATTAAACCCAAATCGGTCTTATGTACGCCCATTACCCATCACGGTAAATTGATCGGTTTGTTGTACCTAGAGAATAACCTGACCACTGGAGCCTTTACCCCTAAACGCCTAGAAGTCTTAAAGCTGCTATCGGCGCAAGCCGCCATTTCCATTGAAAATGCTCGCCTCTACGAAGAAATGGCCGCTTTAAACGCCAACCTCAAACAAGAGATTATCGAACGCAAGCGTGCTGAAGAGGCGGTACGCGAAGACGAACGACGGCTGAAGCAATTTCTAGAGGGAATTCCCTTGGGAGTGTTTGTCATTGACGCGAACGGGAATCCTTACTACGCCAATCAAACTGCTCAACAGCTTTTAGGTCAAAGTGTAGTTCCAGGAACCGCCATTGTCCAACTGACTGAAACCTATCAAGCTTATCTGGCGGGAACTGAACAGTTGTACCCCACCGAGCAACAACCGATTGTACTGGCGTTGCAGGGACATCGGACAACCATTGATAATTTAGAGATTCGCAGGGGCGATCGCAAAATTCTCCTAGAAGTATCGGGTACCCCCGTTTTTGATGATAAGGGAAAGATTGTGTATGCGATCGCCACCTTCCAAGACATCACCCTTCGCAAGCAAGCCGAAAGCGAACGAGTGCTATTTACCCAAGAACTCGCTGTTAAAAATCAGGCCCTCGAACAAGCCAAAAATCAACTCGCTCAATACAATCGCACCCTAGAACAACGGGTAGAAGAACGTACCCACGAACTCTCTCAAACCTTAGAAGTTTTAAAAGCGACGCAAGCCGAACTCCGGTTTGAAAACGATTTGCTGCGTAACGCCGAACAAACCTCCGGTTTTGATTACCACGTCGGCGGAAGCTTACCAATGGATGCGCCAACCTATGTGGTCCGTTCCGCAGATCGTTATCTTTACAAAGCCTTGAAGCAGGGCGAGTTTTGCTACGTGCTGAACCCTCGCCAGATGGGTAAATCTAGCCTGATGGTACGGATGATGCAGCATCTTCAACATGAAGGCTATAGCTGTATCGCCATTGATATGACTCGGATTGGTAGCGAAACCGTTGCCCCCGAACAATGGTACAAAGGCTTAATGGTGGAGTTGTGGAAATCCCTAGAACTCGTCGGGAAAGTCATCTTAAAGCCTTGGTGGAACGAACGCACCGAACTCTCCCCCGTTCAGCTTTTTAGCCAATTTATTGAAGAAATCCTCCTGGTTCATGTCGGGGATGAAGACAACCCTAAATCTCGCCAAATTATCATTTTCCTCGATGAGATTGACAGCGTTCTTGGCTTGAACTTCCCCGTCAATGACTTTTTCGCCTTAATTCGCTCTTGCTATAACCAGCGCAGCCTCAACCCCGAATATCAGCGCTTAACTTTTGCGCTGTTTGGAGTGGCGACGCCTTCTAATTTAATTATCGATCCGCGCCGAACGCCATTTAATATCGGTCAGGCGATTCGCTTGGAGGGCTTTAAAGAGCATGAAGCCCAACCTCTGTTACACGGCTTAACCGAGAAAGTCAGCAACCCGCAAACCGTGCTGAAGGAAATCTTAGCTTGGACCAATGGACAGCCCTTTTTAGCCCAAAAACTCTGTCGGTTCATCGCCAATCAGAGCGACTCGATTCCCACAAACCACGAGGCGATGTGGATTGAGGAGTTAGTGAGAAAATACGCAATCGAGAATTGGGAAACCCAAGACGAACCCGAACATTTTAGAACGATACGCGATCGCCTTTTGTTTGGCCACCCCCAACCCAGCCGCGTTTTAGAACGCTATCAGCAAATTCTCGAACGCGATCGCATTCCCGTTGATGATAGTTCGGAAGTGGAAGAGTTACTCTTATCTGGCTTAGTGATGGAGCAAGAAGGCTATCTGAAGGTGCAAAATCGGATTTATGCCCATATCTTTGATCGCACTTGGGTGGATCGAACGTTAAGCACTTTAGTCGCCTAGGGATTGAAAACGCGCAGTGGGTTTCCCCTCACTTTGCGTTATGAAAATAATCCTCAAACTGGGCTTGAAGTTGGGGAATCGTTAGATTTTTTGTCCAATACTCCACTAAAGCATGACCAGATGCCCAAGCATTGCGTTCTGGGGGCATGGGGTTTTCTAACAATAGCGGCCAGAGGGCCAGTAAGTCAAAATTGCGTCCCCCTTCTTCCCCAGAACCTAGTAGGGAGTAGAGTTCGTAAGCCATTTGTAACTTACCAATGACGATGGGTAACTGTTCGACGGGAATTTGTTCGGCTAACAGATAAGCCAGTTGTGGCGAACCTGTAGAAACCGTTGAAATGAATTGCAAAACTGGACTTTTGAGTAACGCCGCTAGCCCTTGAGTTGTCGCCATTTGAAAGGTAAAGCGATCGATAATTTGAGCGGCGGCGAGGGTGCGGGCGTCTAAGTCTCGCAAAAATCGGGCTAAACGCAGTTGTTTGGCTGGCGCGATCGCTTCTACTAAACTCATCGATAACAGATCGATTCCCCATTGCTTGCGCCCCGTTTGGCTATCGCCCGTGACGATGGGTAAAACGCGATCGCAATATTCCCCCAACAATTGCGCCCGGTATTCTGTCGCCTCGCGAATTGCTTTCTCTTTAGGGCGATCGCCCCATTGCCAATTATAGGGCGGCTCCCACTCGCGGATCGGTCGCAGGCGATCCACCTGAGTCACAATGGCAATGACTGGAAAATCTTCTCGATCCGCCTTGATTTCCTGAAGAAAGTCCACATCCATTTGCAGCGCCGGATCGAGGGCGGGCGTTACCAACAGCAGCAAATCTGCATTTTGTCCGTAGTCAAGCACCAACTCGCGTAAATCTTCCCGGTTGACTTGTTCGTATCCCGGCGTATCCCATAGGGTGAGAATTTCTCCGCTTTGGCTTTCCCAATGGTAATTTTGAATGCGATCGGTACTGGGTAAAACATCCACCGCTGCGCGTTCGGCTTGGAATAAGGTATTAATTAAACTGCTCTTACCCGCCCCCGTGCGCCCCA
The DNA here is from genome assembly GCF_030285425.1 of Geitlerinema calcuttense NRMC-F 0142. NCBI lineage: Bacteria > Bacillati > Cyanobacteriota > Cyanophyceae > Geitlerinematales > Geitlerinemataceae > Geitlerinema > Geitlerinema calcuttense. Next base: position 31,491 of record NZ_JASVEJ010000010.1, read on the forward strand.
CCAACAGGATGCTTACAGGCTTTTGGGCTACTACTTCCGGCGGTTCTGCTGAAGCGAGCAGATCGCGGAGGGTTTGGGTTTGCGCCTGGGGTAACTTTGGGGTTGTCGCCTTAATTTCCACACCGGGGGGAAGAGTACCGCTATAAAGGGCGATCGCGCTGCGGGTTAAATTGCGTAAAGCCGCTTCCCGTAACAACTGGCTGAGATTGACTAATAACTGCTGATTCGCCTGGTTGCTAGACTGTTGGCTGGCTACCCTCGCCGCCGCCACCGCCGGATTTAAAGCCCACTGCGCCCAATTCCAAACCCGCCATAATTTACGCGCTGAGGGTTCTAATTTACGATACACTTCATACGCTTGATAGGCTTGCCCCACAGTCACTTGATTTAACGCGGGCGATAGCTGTTGCATCCACCGATCTAAATCATCCACGGTTCCCCGTATCAACTCATAAGCTTGGGGAATATAGATATTTAACAGGGGATAGCGCTGCTGAGGATTATAAGCTTGTGCTACAGCAACAACCACGCTTTGACATTGCTGCCAAAAAGTCTGCCAATCTTCCCAAAGGGGTGGCGCGTTCTGCGAAGCCTTTAAAATTTCCTGTAACTTCGTTTCAACTTGGGTAGCCGCATCACCGCCAATGGCCTGAGCTTCTGTTGCGCTAGATTCAATATCGGCATTCACTTGAGCGATAACGGTTTCAATTTCGCTAAAGGCGGGTTTTGTCCACCGTACCAATAACCAGCGCCACCCGACTAAGACGATCGTAAAAATTGCCCAAATCCAATTGATTCGCCAAGTGTGAATCTGAACGCCCGCCGCCAAGAGCAGGAAGCCGATAACTATTGCGATCGGGAGTGCTAGGATAACCCATTGCCAAAGTTTTAAGCGCACCATAGTTGAGTGCTGAGTGCTGAGTGGAAAGTGAGATTGTAGCAAGTTCCGAACGCTCAGATATTACACCATCCTGAGTAAGACCTGAGAAACCGGGTTTCTTGCCAATTGCTCAAGCTGAAACCCTTAATTTTTCGTCGAGAAACCCGGTTTCTGGCACTGATGCAAGATGTGACGATCGGGAAACTGGAAGTTGGGGAAGAGAGTGCTGAGGGGTAAGTGCCGCAGTTGTGTTAACCCCTATTATGAATGACCTTGGACGTGCTTAAGGGCTTTCTTTTCGGGGTGGGTGAGGGAAGCGTCGTTATTTTCGGCTTGACGGGCTTTTTCTGCTAGGCTTTCCCATTTTTGGCTGGCGTGTTCTCTGGCTTTCTCTAAGCCTCGGTTGCGCTCTCCGGGTTTACCGACCATTTCTTTGGTTTTATCTAAATTCTCTAACACTTTTTGGGAAGCTTCATCAGCTTTACGGGCGGCTTGGTGAGGATCGATGCGGGTTTGCTCTGATAATTTACCCGGAGATTCTGCTTCTTTGATGAAGGGGTTGGCGAAGGCAGAATCGCTACCAACTGGGCTAAACGCTAAACTGCCAAATAATAGGATTGACAGGAAGCAGAGCGCTATAAACTGCTGAAAGCGACGTTTAATCATCGATATTGTCTCCTTGCCGATGGTTTGTCCTAGGGTTGATTGTGACGAATGACGGCTGTTTGTTTCGTCTGGCAAAAGACAGACAAGGGGGTATTTCCCAGTCTAGACTTCACAGAAGCGCTCGGTAAGGCAAAATTTGATTGGTACAGTCCATTCACCTCTAAGCCGATCATGAATATTGAATTGCTGGTGTTAGATATTGATGGCACGATCGCCGGAGAGTCTAATGAGATTAACCCAGGTGTGAAGGAGGCGATCGCTAAAGTTAAGGCGCAAGGGATTAAAGTGGCGATCGCTACAGGTCGAATGTATTGTTCTGCTTTACGCTTTCATCAGGCGATTCAATCGGATCTTCCCCTAATTGTCTACCAAGGCGCTTGGATTCAAGACCCGATTACGCAGGTTCGCCACCGTCACTTACCTTTATCTCTAGAATCTGCCCATCAGTTACTCGATTATTTTGAACAGCCTGCACTCCGGGATCTGATCTCGGTTCATCTCTATATCAACGATCGCCTCTACGTGCGCGAAATTGCCAATGAAACGGAAGCCTATACGATGCGTTCTAGCGTTAAAGCCCATCCGGTGGGCGATTTGCGACAGGCTTTGACGACGGAACCCACGAAACTGCTAGCGCTTTCGGATGATATTGAATTAATTGATAACATTTGGGGAACGCTTCGCAAGCGCTATACCCCAGCGGAGTTGTACTTAACGAAGTCGGTAGCGACGTTCTTTGAAGCGACTAATCCTTTAGTGAATAAGGGAACGGCGGTGCGCTATCTGGCGGAGGAGTATCTGGGGATAAAACCGGAGAATGTGATGGCGATTGGTGATAATTTTAACGATCTGGAGATGCTGGAGTATGCCGGAATTGGGGTGGCGATGGGGAGCGCTCCACCTGGGGTGCAAGCAATAGCCGATTGGGTAGCGCCAACGGTTGAGGAGGATGGCGCGATCGCTGCAATCGAAAAATTCCTTTAAAATCAGAAAGGACACCGACGACTGGCCGTGTTTCGTCTCGGTGCCCTCACTGGTTCGCTCCTCACACAAGAGTTAATATAGCCGACCTGCTTGGGATTGTCACCCCCCTCAATGAAAAGTATTTCTTATCACTAGAGACTGAAAGGGGCAAAAATACCTAAAATCGGGGTTAGCAAGGTGTGGAGCAAGGATTGAGCCAGACTCAGCAGTTTCAGACGAAGCCTTGCCAGTTCTAGGTTTTCGGTTTTCACCAATCCCCAAATTAAACACGCTCTCTCAAAAGATAGAGTTTCTTGGCTGAGGTTTTGCAGCAGTTTGAGGGCGAGGCGTTCGGATTGTTTGCCGGGAGGGAAGCTGAGGAGATCGTGGGCTTCTAGGATGCGGTAAACCAAGCGGCGTTCTAGGGGATGAGCCAGCACCGATGCCCAGGGAAGCGGGGAGGAAGGGGAAATGCGATCGCCCGCCCGCAGCAGCGAACAGCAACGAGCGTGGGCATATTGCCCCAGAAATTGGCGTTCGGCATCCAGGGGAGGCAAGTGCAGAGATAGCCAGCCGGGATGGGGCGCTAGCGGGTTCTGGGGGCGAGCCTGCAACCATTGGATAACAGCGCGATCGCGCAAATCGAATTCTAGCCATCCTTCCGGTTTGAGAACGACTTCAAACTCCGATCGCTCAGAAAGGGTGTCAGCCATTTGACAAGCCACGGTTTCGGGTGAAGTGTAAAGACAGGCTGCCACTTGTCGGGCGATCGCGCAGGAGTAGCTAAAAGCGACCGTTTTGTCAACTAAGCGGAGGGTAAAAATTGGTAGATCCCTAGGAAATAAAGGGCTTAAGGTTGTTTGGATCTGGCGGTGCAGCCCCAAGGCGATCGCAGTTGTTTCCAGCGGGGGATTCATGCCATCAACAGAGTTAAAAACTTTAGATTTTCTTTTACTTCACCGTTTTTCTATCTTTGGGTAGAACTTTGGATCAAAATAAACAAAGTAGAACCAAAAACAATAAATTGGTAATGAGTAGGTATTCTTTGTTACCCTAGAAATCATCCAGGGCATAGCACAAGAACGCCAACTTGAGAGTGATTTTGATCCGGGCGAGTTTGCTAACAGTAGATTATTTGGATGGGAAAAGTTCAGTTCAGCTAGCTACTGTAGGCGCAGCCAAGGTGTTTCCCTTGATAACATCCCAATCTCCACAATGCTTATGCTTATGTACTCCTCCTCCATGCCTTCAGAATCAGAAGCATCTCGTCCTTTCCTAACCTGGCAACGAGTCATTGACTGGGCCCAAGAACATTATCGTTGCCGCACCTTTAGCAAAGACGAGAAAATTCCTGTACGACCCGGTTTACTGTATTTAGTCCAACGCGGATCGGTGCGGCTGGTTAGCATTTCTCAAGTCAGTGCAACCGCGAGCAGTACCGCATCTCGCTTTACGCGCCGTCGCGAGTCTAACCCCAACCTGTGGACCCCCGAAGAAGCCTTTTTAGGCTTTGTGGGTGCCGGACAGCCCTTTGAAATCGTAGCGCAATCTCCCTTTACCATCCAAAGCTACGCTCACGTTGATAAAACTAGCGTGATTTGGATGTATTGGCACGATCTCGATAATTGGCCCCACTTCCGCCGCGAAGTGATGGACGCCTTCCGCTATCAGCACCAGCGCAAGCTGCTCTGGCTCAGTACCCTCGGTCAACGTCGAACCATTGACCGCCTCTTAGGTTTCATTACCCTGTTAGTTGAAGAACATGGGGAACCTTGCGATAACGGTTATTGCTTACCTTGGACGCTGACTCACGCTCAAATTGGCAGCGCGATTGGTTCAACTCGCGTCACAGTCACCCGCCTGATGGGTAAATTGCGATCGCGCGGTTTAATTCGGACCCAAGGAGACAATCTCATCTGCCTACCGGCTAGCGACGCCCCCAAGACCGAATAGCACAAGAGCCAACCTAGACTCTTAGAAATTCGTCCCGTTCTCACTCAACTCTCAAACCCTGTCCAGCTCTGAATGCTAGCCTCTCTAGACCCTGGCAAACGATCGATTGCGACCCGCCGAGAAGAGAGGTTCAGCCTCAGCCATTGCACCGCCCCCTTATGCCAGTGCTGGATTGGCAGGGGAGGGTAACGAGAGGGTAAAGCGCGACCCTTCTCCCAAACAGGACTCTAGCGCGATCGTTCCGCCTTGGAGTTCTGCCAATTTGCGCGCAATGGCTAACCCTAGCCCCGTACCTTGATGCTTGCGGGACAGAGAGCTATCGATCTGAGAAAAGGGCGAGAACAGTAAATGCTGATTGGCTGGGCTGATGCCAATTCCGGTATCCCAAACCAAAAAATGAACCCAGTTTGCCACCCTTGGGTTTTGCCCCTCGCTCGAACGATAGACCTTTAAACCCACGCTGCCATTCGGTGTAAACTTCACCGCATTACTCAGTAAATTTAACAAAATCTGCCTGAGCCGCTTTGGATCTGTCACCATATATTCCAAAGTCGGGTCAATTTCTATCTCCAGCGCAATCCCTTGACTGCCAGCCCGTTCTTGCAGTAATCCCACAATCGACTCACAGATTTCTTGAATAAAGACTAACTGCGGCTCTAGCTCAAGTCGATTAGCCTCAATTCGCGATAGGTCGAGAATATCATTAATTAACTCTAATAAATGCTTGCCGCTGCCGTTAATCCGCTCTAGATAATCTCTTTGTTTGGAGTTCAACGAGCCAAAAGTTTCAGTCAAAAGAACGCTCGAAAATCCCATAATAGCGGTTAGGGGCGTTCTTAATTCGTGGCTGGTGGTGGCGATAAACTCTTCCTTGAGTCGATTCACCACCGTCAATTGATGGTTTTGTTCCTGGAGAGATTGCCATTGATGGCGAGATTCGCTGACATCCCGATAAATGGCCAGAACTCGCTGCACGCCTCCGGCTGGACTGGCAATCGGAATATAAAGGCTTTCCAGGGTGCCGGAGACGAACTGATGGCTAACAAACATCTGTTCGCCCTGGTGAAACACCTGTTTGAGAGCCAGTTCAATCTCGGTCGCGCGATCGCGCCATAGGGTGCGAATCGGCTGTCCAATCGCCGCCGCCGCATCGCCCAAAAATTCGACCCCGGCAGGGTTGAGGTAAAGACAGCGAAACACCCAATTACCCGCCAAATCGGTATCGGCATCGTACTCCACAAAGACATCAACAGACTTTTCTAAAAACAGGTGAAAGTCGTTGGCGTTTTCGGAACTGGCGGATTTTGGAACCTGCCAATGGCTTTGACGCAGGGCGATCGCGCATTCGCTGGCCACCTGCTCAATTAACGCCAAGTCGCTAAACTCCAATAGGTAGGACTGCGGGCAATAAAGCTGAATGGCACCCAGCAAACCGCGCTCGTCTTGAATGGGTTTGAGGATTTCCGTCCCCCCTTCCGGTAAATTGAGGCGTTCTCCTTGCGGGCGGTCTAACAAGCTTTGGGCATCCAGCATCCACGGTGCAGTAGGCGTTACCTCGGTTGGTCGGAAAACTTGCTGTCGAGCCTCGTAGGTGCTAATGCGAACCCGTGCTGGCTGAAACATCTCAGTGAGACCCACAGCAACGCTTTGAAGAATCTTTTCGGTGCAGGCGCGATCGCGACCCAGTTGAGCCAGTTGGCGCAAGAGCTTTTCTAAGGCTAGCGATCGCGCTAAAGATTGAGTCCGTTGAGCTACCCGAATCTCTAATTCCTGAACATAGGCCCGCAACTGCTGCGACAGAGCCGCATGTTCTACCGCCTGGGCGATGCGCTCGGCCACGGCTTGAACGAGTTGCTGTTCTTGCACCGTCCATTGTCTGGGCATACGGCACTGATGAACCACCAGCAGCCCCCAAAGCGTGTTTTCTTCGGGATGAAGGGTAGGGGAATCCTCGGTATTGGCGGCGCTCAGGCGGTCGTGCGAGAGTAAAATTGGGGCAGCGATCGCGCTCCGTACCCGGATGCCATCCAGCATTTGTCGATGGCACTTCGCCAACTCTAGCGCTTGAATATCCGTCGCCAGCCAAAAACGACCGCGACTGTAAGCTTCTAAATAGGTACTGGGCAAGCATTCTGCGCCAAAGATTTGACCCTGTAGGGTAGGATAGGCCGGGTCTACAGCTTCAGCCAAACAGACACCACTGTGATTGGGAAGCAATTGGTAAGCCACCACGCGATCGGCACCCAGGTGGGTTTGCAGCAGTTCGACCATTTTTTGCAGAATGCTCGGTAACTCTAAATGGCTGCGAACGAGGGAGGCAATTTGATGAGCAAGCGCCTCGCGTTGGCTCTGTTCGTCGCGATCGCGCTCGGAGGCTCGCAAGTCGGTTAAATCGGTGACAAATCCTAATAAATAGGGTTCTTCGGCTTCGGATGCTTTAACGATGGACAAGCAGACTTCAGTCCACACGACAGAACCATTGCGTCGGAAAAAGCGCTTTTTGAAAATTTGCGGGTTTGAAGATTGATGGAGCAAGGCTTGAATGGCTCTGACTTCGCGCGCAAAGTCTTCGGGGTGAGAAATCGAACGCGCATCTAGATGGCGCAGTTGAATTTCTGTATAGCCGAGCAATTGACAAAAGGCGGGATTCGCTCGCAAAAGGCCTCCATCTAAGCTTTCCCAAAAGATGCCGTAAGGAGACTGGCTAAATAAACTTTCGTCGCTGAGGAGGGAGGGGGGGCGAAAGGTGGAGTGCGGGCGCGGAAGCTGAGGTTCAGGGGTGGCGGTTGAGTGCTGTTGCTCCATGAGCGGCAATAATTGTAACCAAAGGCGGCGTAAGAGGGCGCGATCGTTTTGCAGATCGCTGGGTTCTAGGTAAGCCAGATTCGGCAAGATGGCGAGGGTTTCCGGACGTTGCAGCCATTGGGCGATCGCGTCTGGCTCGAAGGTTAGGGTTAACTCCCATTGCTCTGGAGTTGAACTGGAACCGACGGCTTGCAGTTGCATCCAGACATTTAATTCTGAACTCAAAATGGTGAGGCTGGCGGCCACCTCTGCTAGATTGAGCCGGACTAACAGGGGTTTTAATCCTGCTAGCGGTAACGTGTCGCTAGGGGGCGTTTTCGTGAGGGTTAAGGCGATCGCCAGGGAGGACTGTTTCAGAGAAGATTCAGCATTTTTCCAAGTCTGTTCCAACTGCTGGCATAACTGAGGACACGCTCCCGCAATCAGAACGAGGGAAACCCGATTTCTGGCATTGGCGGCCTGATGTAAAGCATTGAATACTTCACAAATCGAGATCCAGTTCATTCGTAAAACGATTTTTCCCGCTAGCGAGCTATTATTCATTGCAATGGGGAGGGGTAAGCGCCGAGACGGTAGCAGGGTTACACAGGGCTAGCCGTATTCTGTGACGGTGAAAACCAACTGCCATTCAATCTCAGAGCGCCCTAGAAAGATCGGAAGTCGGAATAAGATTGCCGAACCTCCAGTTAAAGCAACGTTGAGGTTCGAGGACTATGGTTCATTGTCCTACAAACTCACGGGGAAAAAAGTAAAGATTTGTATAAGAGAATACCTCTTACTGAAGGTTTACGGGCGTAGGGGAACAAACTCAAAACCATAGGGCGTTCGAGTCCCCGGCTGGATGGTGACTAACTGCACCGCAGCAGCGCGATCGCCAGAGGGTTGAAACCGAATCGCCTCAGCCGCCCCCGTCGCGTTAAAGTTATTAGCACTTAAGGCTTGCTGTATTCCCGCCCGCGATGGATTGCTTTGCAACCCTGCCAATAACGCCTGAGTCGCATCATAGGCCATTGCCGTTCGCCAGTTCACCTCCCCTCCCCAGAGCTGGTTGGCTTCGCGAGGAAACGGCGCTTGCGGATTACCTAAAATATGCCAAGGCACCGATAACACCATTCCTACGGCATTATCGCCCCCGACTTGCAGCGTATTGGCTGTATAGATACTATCGCCCGCCAAAATCGGCAGGCGGCGACGATTCACCGCCACCACCTGCAACGCCCGATCGACCATTGGCGAATCGGGGGCGAGCATAATGGCCTGTGCGCCTTGGGCGATCGCGCTTTCTACCGCATTTCCCGGATTAAAGGTGGGGCTAGCAAAATCAAATTCCGCCACCACTTGACCGCCATCGGCAAACAGGGCCGTGGTAAACTCATCCTTCAACGATTGGCTGTAATCGCTGGCGGAGTTAAAGAACACCCCTACGCGCTGCACCCGCAATTGCGATAAGGCATGGCGGGCGAGGGCATTCGCCGCAAAGCGATCGCTCGGTACTGTCCGAAAAATATAGTTCCCGACCGCTGAGAGGCGTACTGAGGTACTGGTTGGCGAAATTACCACTAACTGACCTTGCTGATAAATCGGCGCAGCAGCTAACATAGCCGGACTGCTAAAGTGACCCACAACCCCTAAAATCTCTGAATCTCGGACTAAGCTTCGGGCCACTTGTTGAGCCATTTCCGGCGTATTGCGGTCATCGGCGATCGCCACCCGCAGGGGTACGCCATTTATCCCCCCGGCGCGGTTAATGTTCTCTTGAGCTTGGGCAACTCCGCGTAGGAGTTCTTTAGCGGCGTTGATCTGGGTGCTGCTGGGTACAACCACCGCAATCGAGTAGGCTTGTTGCGTGCCAATTCGAGCATTATTGAGATAAATCAGCGCCTCTGGATCGTTGCGATTGGTCTGAAGCGCAGACTCCAAAGGCGCGATCGCCTCTGCATAATTTCCGGCTGCGATCGCCTCCGCCGCTGCTTGCTTTTGGGGAGAAGTCGTTCCGGGAATTAACCAGCGATCGCCCCGACTGATTAAAACCTCTCCCCCCGGTTGCGATACCTCTCCCGGCGTGCCCGTCACCAAACCTCGCAGATCCATGCCTAGCCAGTTGGCTAACACCCATAGACCGCCACCCACCACGCCGATGGTAATCAACAGCGCTAAAACCAGTGTTGTTGTTTCATTTTTCTGGCTCATGGCAATAATTGTAATCGCTAAAGGTATCAGCCTTGATTAGAGGTTAACGCTTGGGTTCCTGACTCGCTTAACGTGACCGCAAATACAAAAGTTACTTTAACCCACGAAACGCTCTGGGATAATGAACTTATAGTATTGAGCGGGGAACCAACGATTGGCAGGCATAGAACCTTATACCTTTAGCTTAAACGACTGGCTCCAGACCTTCCTCAGATTAGGGATAGCCGTTCTAGTGGGAACCGTTATTGGTTTAGAGCGCGAAATTAAACATAAACCCGCAGGTCTGAGAACGCATATTCTCGTCAGTCTTGGATCTGCCTTATTTGTCCTCACTTCGATTCAAATTGGTGACGCCCTCCGCAGCGGCGATGCTCTGAGTCGGATTATTCAAGGCATTGCTGCTGGGGTGGGATTCATCGGGGGGGGCGAAATCCTGCGCGAGTCTAAACCCGACTCGGAGGGAATGCGCGTGCGCGGCCTCACCTCCGCTGCTGCGATTTGGATTTCGGCGGCCCTGGGCGTCGCGGCAGGTTGCGGGTTATGGCAGTTAAGCCTCACGGCGGCGGCGATCGCCTTTATTGTCCTGAAACTCTTTAAAAAACTCGAAACCTTTACCTAAAACGAGTAACAGACGCTCGCAAACACGCCTCTGCTCAACCGGACTAGAAGTTAAAGTGGGTGCGAACCAAACCCATATAAATCGGATCGTTATTATTGTTATGTTCTGGGTTGAGAATCACATAGGCAGCCGGAGCAATCCAAATATTGTCCGTAATGTGCAAGCGGTAAAAGGCTTCAATATGATAGGACACATCGCGATCGACGCGGTTTCTCACATCGTTTCCGGCGGCTCTGGGCGGCATCCCGAACATAAAACCGAGTTCGTTTCCGGCGCGTCCTAAATCAGGAAAGGCTAAACCCACAGCCCAGTTCCACACATCGGCCGTATCGCCCCTGGAAACGCCAAAACCCGGACTCGTTTCAGCCCTGGCGCGGCTATAACCCGCCCATCCCCCCAGCACCATTCCACGGGTGAGGCGGAAGCTCGATTGAATCCCCACCGAATGAGCCGAGGTTGCCGTCTCATCGCCAAAGGGCGCTTGAGCAAATTGGCTGCCCGTTCCCCCAGTCAGGTTAATTTGTCCCGGTTCGTTGGGGCCGGGGGAATAATAACGAATATAGGTGAGTGCCAAGCCAAAGCGATCGCTCGGCAAAAAGGTCAGTTGTCCAAACGCTGCATGGTAGCCATTAAACAACCCTTGACCCGGTAAAGGATTAGAAATGCTGCTCGGCGGGCCGTGATACGCCAGCGTCAGCGAAACCGCATCGCTAAACCGAAAATCGACCCCAGCCCCCCCACCATCGCTTTGACGGTAAATCGGGTTGCGCTGCGCGAAGGCAGATTGAGCCGCTGTCACGGGCGATAGAGTAGCGGTCATATCGTGGGCAGCTAGACCCACGGGGATGATATAGGCCGTAGACCGCGAACCGATGGGAAAGCGATAGAACAGCGAGCTAATAAAGAAAGTTGAGGCATTGGTGCCGAAATCATGGGCCGTCATATCGGTTCCCGTGATGTCGCGCGTGAAGTTCACAAAGTTACCGGCTTCAAATTTGGTACGCAGTAAGTCGCGCCCGGTGAAGCTGGTATCGAGGCTGAGAATGGCGCGCCCCCCTAGGGTGGTGTTGGTGTCTTGAGAGCGACCAAAGGAATCAACGATGCCAAAGTCAACTTCGCCAAAGAGTTTGGTGGTGGTGGAAAATTGATTGGCTTCGAGTTCGGCTGTACGCGCTTCTAGGGCATCCACGCGACCGCGCAAGGTGGCAAGTTCGGCGGCGAATTCTTCTTGCAAACGTTGGATAACTAAAAGGTCTTCCCGCGTTAGCGCGTTGGCTGTGGCTGCGGCAATCAGTTCATTAATCCGGTCTAAGCAGGCATTGACTCCGGCGGCAAACTCGAAGCGAGTCATCGCTCGGTTGCCTCGATAGGTGCCATCGGGATATCCGGCAATGCAGCCATAGCGTTCAACTAAGGATTGTAAGGATTGGAAGGCCCAATCGGTGGGTTGTACGTCGCGTAACTGGGAGATGGAGGTGACTTGACCAATGGAAGGATTGTTAGGGAGACGTTCGTTACTGTAGTGCAGAATTTGGTCAAGCGAGTTCAGGCGACTATCCGCCAGGGGGATTGGCGTTTCAGAGGGGGCAGCTTGGGCCTCTGTTGAGAGAGGCAATGGAGTTTCGGCAACTGCGGCAGTTAAACCCATCCATTGAGCGAGTACGAAGAAAGAGACTAAATGAAGAGCAGACCTCCACAAGGTTGGCACTGTACGATCCTCACATCCTGAAATGGAATAAATGTAGAGCCTGGAAAGCAGGTGCTGAAAGCGCTTGGTGAGTTCTCGGCTTTTGCAACTTATAGCTGTACTCAGTAAGGTTAGGACAGGCTGAACTGCTCAAAGGATGAGACTCACTCGGTTTTAACTCAGCACACTGCTACGCACCAAGCAAGCTACAGCACTAACTTCCCCACTCAGCACACCGCTACGCGGAAGCTAAAGCAACAGCACTTTGCTATACAGATAAGTTTGATTTTAGGAGAGGAACGCTGCGAAAAATGTAATAAAACCTAAAGAATAGTAAGGGATTCTTAATTTTTCTGGGTAAATCGAGCAATGAGCTGATAAATCAGGCGAAAGAAGGCAACAATCGCGATTAAGGCTGCGCCGACGAGCGGCGGGACAATCAGCAAGCGCCCCAACAGGGGAGAACCGCGAAACACGAAGGCGGCGATCGCTAAACTAATTCCGGCCAGAATGGTCAGGTCAAACTTTTCAATCCATCGTCGATATTGAGCATAAACCAGCAGTCCGATTGCACCCCCCCAAAGACCCATCGCGATTCCAGGCGAAGCAATCCAGCCATCCAGTACCAGGGCAAGCAAAGCTGCTTCATAGCCTGTAAATCCAGCGATGCCCAACCATTCTACGGTGGAAAAGGCCGCCCGATGAGGGCGCACCACCTGAGCCGTAGTTGCCGCTACGGGTGCTGGATGGGGCATTGGGGCTTGGGAAGGGACAGGAATGGGGGAGGGAATAGGGGGAGGAGTCGGCGGGCTAGAAAGGGCTGCAATTACCTCCTGAGCCGACTGGAAGCGTTGATTGGGCGCAGAGAGTAACAGGCGATCCAGCACTTGGGCGAGTTGAGGGGAAACTTGAATGCGCGATCGCCAATTCCACTGATTGTTGTAACTATCAAATAAGCTTTTGGGGTCTTCGTTGGCCAGCAAATTCAAACATGTCACCGCCAGGGCGTACAAGTCGGTTGAGGGATACACTTGAGTCCCCGCCATTTGTTCGGGTGGGGCAAACCCCTGGGAATAAATCCCCGTAGAACCCGCCGCTTGAGGGGTGTTGGTAATTTGTTTGACCGCTCCAAAGTCTAACAGGTGGAAGCGACCGGCGCGATCGCGCATGATGTTAGAGGGTTTAATATCTCGGTGGATCGACCCGCGATCGTGAACAAACTGAAGAATCGGTAAAATTTGCTCTAAAACCTGCAAGACCTCCGCTTCCGAAAAAGCCCCCTTTTGCTGTAACTCCTGTTCTAAATTGCGGCCGTCGATGAACTCTTGAACCAGATAAAAAAACTTCTCTTCCTGACCGGGTTGGCGCGTCGCCACATTGAGCGGAAAAAACGCGAACAAGTCGGGAATCTGTGGGTGTTTGTTGCCCAACTCCTCTAAAACCGCCGCCTCGCGCTCAAAAAGCTGTTGCGCGATCGCCATCTGCTGTGCCGACAAATCCCCAGCCGGCTGAAACTGCTTCACCACGCATTGACGCATCGCCGGAGTATAGCGATCGCGAGCTAAAAACGCCGCCCCAAACCCTCCTTTACCCAGCAACTGAATCGGCAGGTAGCGACCCGCTAAAATTAACGGCATCCCGCAGGTGGTGCAGAACTTTTGCGAAACCGTCTTGAGCGTCTCTGAATCGTCTAGGTCATTAAAATGATTGAGCGGGCGAGGGCAACCTGGACGAGTGCAGCAAACTTCCATAATCAATCTCAGTTTTGAAAGAACAGAGTCTCAAAACTAAAGTAAAGGATAAAGCGAGGGTCTTCATCCTTTGGCTTGACCAACACTCAGGTTGGAGACTGAGGCGTCGAGTTAGCGTCCAGACTCGGTAAAGCGCTACTGAGCGTTACGGGGGGCACCGCCTCCGCTTCGCCGTTGGGAATCACTTTACCCTGAGTCGCAAAAGAGGGCAAAATCACCTGCGTAAAAGCCTCTGCTGCTTTGGATCGGTAGCGATGGGGATTGGCAATCACCGAGAGCATCCGTTGAACCACCACCCCTTCAATCCGAGTCCGGTGCAATACCCCCATTTGTAACTCTTTTTCAATCGCCGAAATCGACACAAACGCCGCCCCCAAGCCAGACTGAACCGCATTTTTAATCGCTTCAATAGAATTGAGTTCCATCTCAATTTTCAATCGCCGCGTCTCAATCCCGCAGCGCGTCAACACCTGATCGATAACTTTACGAATCGTCGATTGGGAGTCTAAAGCAATAAACTGGAGTTTATACAGATCGTCCCTCTGGATTGTCTTAAAACGGGCTAACGGGTGAAAAGTGGGCAGAATCAGCGCCAGTTCATCTTCAGCGTAGGGAATAATATCAAGAGATTCTTGCAATTCAGGAGGAACTTCACCGCCAATAATCGCCAGATCGATTTGTCCATTGGCCACGCTCCAAGAGGTTCGGCGGGTTGAGTGAACGTGAAGCTGTACGGCCACATCCGGGTAGTGTTGGCGAAATAAGCCAATCATGCGGGGAAGCAAGTACGTTCCGGTCGTTTGGGAAGCTCCGACGATCAGCGTTCCGCCTTGAAGATTTTGTAAATCCTCAATCGCCCGACAAGTTTCTTGACAAAGAGACAGAATTTTTTCTCCATAACTCAAGAGGAGATGTCCGGCCTCAGTCAGTTGAGCGCGTCGGCCGCCGCGATCGAATAACGGCACGTCGAGTTGTCTTTCCAAGTTCTGCACCTGTAGACTAACCGCAGGCTGAGAAACATATAAACTATCTGCGGCTCGTTTAAAGCTTCCTTCAGCGGCGATCGCTTTGAGAATCCGTAACTGATCCAAAGTAAAAGGAACTTCAGACATATTTGCTAAACCTAAAGGAGGATAGGGAATGGGGAATAGGAAATGGGAGTTGAGAAGATGTGCATGACCCGAATTTAGGACTGGGAATGAGGATTGTCTCCCAGAAGGAAGCGAAAAACCTGGCGGCGACTCGCTTGCTCGGTGCAATTCCCAATTCTCAGATCTCAATTGCCAATTTCCCTCACAATAACGTTGTGACATGAAACGGGATCAAAATAAATAGACCTAACTTTTTAAGGCATCTATGAAACGGGAGGTTGTTGAGGACTTTCTGAATTTACCAGGTATTGCGGGGGTCGCCCTAATGGATGGGCGATCGCGACCCTACTTTTGTGGGGTGGACAATACGCTGAACTTTCAGCAAAAAGAAGCCCTCGCCCAAGGGATTCGTCAAGTGGTAGAGACCACGCCAGAGGGGTTTGAATCATTTGAGTTTCAATTTACGGCACATCGAGTTTATATTTACAAGCTAGCCCAGGGCATGATTTTGCTGGTTCTCACCAGCGAGGACTTGGTTGACCTGCACTATCTGGGCGCGGTAGAAAAGCTCAAAATGGCTTTGCAAGAGAACTTGACCACTGCGATCGCGACGTTTCGCTTGCTGGCCGGGAGCATTACTCTTTCCAGTCAAAGTTACTGGAAATCCGCTCCCCAACCCCCGGTTCCTCAACCGGCTTCTCCTTCTTCAGTCGATAGCGGACGAACCACAGGTTCCCGCAATGGCTTTAAAACCGCGCCCCCTTCCCCTAATTCTTCGGTTCCTCCTAGCTTGCATCCGCTCTCATCGGAGCCAGAACCCCAGCAACAAAGTTCTCAAGTTACGCTAAAAGAAATCCTCCTAGCGCTGAACCACTTATCTGAGTTCACCACTCATTACCTCGGAACTGCCGTGATCGCCAACTATTGGAAGTCCAGTCGTCCAGAAGTGCAATGGCTCAACGAGTTCCACATTACTCGCGGTGCAGAAATTACTTTTGGTGAAACAACCGGATCGGAGGCGTCGCTTCACGAAGCGGTCGATCTCCAGCAAATTCAGTGGATACAGGCGTGGGTTTCTGCTTTTATTACTCGGTGTACGCGGGTGATCCGCGACTTTCCGCTGCTTGTGGAGCAAACAGCCCTCAGCGAGCAGCAGAAAAAGTTACTCCTTCCCTAATCTTTACTTTCACTAGGCAATTCGATGGTTAAAATTGTCAAGCTTGAGCCAATTGCTCAGGAAACTGAAATCGCAACGAATAATAATTTGCTGTCGGTCTTAATTGAAAAAGACCTTGATGTCCTTAAAGAATGTGGCGGGCGGGGAATGTGTGCCACTTGCCACGTCTATATTAAGCAGGGGATGAATTTTCTCTCGCCGATGACGCGCCGCGAACAGCGCACGCTGGAAATTATTACCTCCTGCAAGCCGACTTCTCGCTTGGCGTGTCAGTCGCGCGTTCTAGACGATGGGGTGGTGGTGGAACTGCCCCCTGGGATGTATGTTAAATCCTTACAGGATATTGAGGCGTTAATTGGACGACGCGCCGAGCAAGATTTACTTCACCCCGTTACCGGGCAAGTGCTGGTTGAGAATGGTAAGTTAATTACCCGTTCTACGCTCAAGCAACTGGAAACGACGAAATTCCAAATCGGAGAGTTTTTAACCTATACCACAGATGCCTAGGTTCGATCCCTGCTCGTGGCGTTGGTTGAAGGAGCAGGGATTGCGCTGGGTGCGAGAGAATTATTCCTAAAGGATTTATGATTACTCAACTCGAACGTTTGAGCCAGATGGCAGATGGTCGCTATGCTACGGATACCGAACTGTTGTTTTTAGAGGAATATATCCAATCTTTTAGCTTGCGCGTGCAGACCTATCGCCAAATTCAAGCTTCAGAAGCAGAACTGTTAGAGCAGGTTCAACATCGAATTCGACAGGTCGATCCGGCACTGTTGTTGAGCAACCAAACGGACTTGAGTGGAAAATGGAAGCGCGATACGATTCGGGTGCTGCGCTATTCGGCAATTACAGTATTGCTTGATGATGCCGAACTGTTGCGCGATCGCCTTTTGTTTTGGATGCAGACGGTGATGAAGGCGTTTGATGCTCAACGAAGCTGTAACGTGACCTATCATGTCATGCAACAAGTGGTGCAATCGCTGTTTCCTGTAGATGAGGCGAGTTTGCTGTGTCCAATTTTAGAGTTAAATCGGTCGCTGCTCGGAGCCAAGCCGGAGTGAGGCGTTTTTAAGTGGCATGTGGAGTTAGGTAACAACTATGAGGCTAGCTCCGGCTGCAAAGTTTAAAATAAGGACGCGATCGCTATTTTAAGACTCAACCCCAGATCGGAGGGCGCGAGTGCGATCGCCCGTCCGTTTAATCCTCCTCAGCCCAAACGTTTTGCACAACTATGGTGAACGTAACAACCCGCCCGAACTCGCAGAAACGGAAGCATCCTAAAAAACACAATCATTACGGTTTTCGCGATTTCTTCCAGTTTCAGCCAGAGCAAGGCACGCTTGTAGACTGGAACGAAGCTCAAAATGTTCTGACTAGCGAAGATTTTATTATTGGTTTAGTGGAGGGTTTAGAAGAAGAAGTCGGCGATGCCTCAGCCGCCATTATGTACACCATTGGCTGTGAATGGGGACAAAAAGATGCCTTCTTTTTTGAAAAATGGTTTGAAAAAGAATTCGATCGCAATATCCGCCAAACGAACCTGATGTTTCTCCTCGAAACCTGGTGGTGGCCCTTTACCTCCCAAGGTTGGGGTCGTTGGGAAGTGGATATGGGCGATCGCAAACAGGGATTTATGTTCATTAACCTGTTTGACTCGGCAGTGGCTCGCAGCTTGGGCGATGTTGGCAAACCCGTCTGTCATATCTACGCAGGCTTGTTTGCGGGCTTTTTTACCGAGTTGGTGAAAAAACAACTCAGTTGCATTGAAATTCAATGCTATTCAATGGGCGAAACCTATTGTAAGTTCCTGATTGGGGGCAAAGATCGCATTGATGCGGCCGCTTTCTGGCTCAACGAAGGCGCAACCGCTCGCGACATTGAAAAACGTTTACGCGCCGGAGAAAGGCTCGGATGAGTCAGCTAACCCTTAATCCTACGAATGGTAAATCGGCGATCGCCCCGCCGGAACATTGGCTCAAACAGTCCGTGGGTGACTTTTTTGCTGGCATTAATTGGGAACGACATTCCGTTGAAGTGCAGCAAATCAAACGGGCTGTTCAACAAGGCAGTCGCGAGCCTTTAGCCCTAACCTTGAAGGTTTCGCAATTTTTAAGCTGCATTCCTTGGGAAGGTCAACCCCTAGCGGCTTCCCCGGTTGCCGAACCTGAGATTGACTTAGACACGGCTGTGCCGCCCTCAAATGAGTTTACGCTCGAAGATTTTTCGGATTTATTCTAAGTTGAGAAGCCTTATCCGCTCTGAGTTAAGCGCTTAGAGATTGGGAATACTGAGAACTAGAGGTAAAGCTCGGCGTGCTGAGGCTGGGGCTGGAACCCGATGGGCGCGTCAAGCTGTCCAAGCGTCCGGCGAGATGGCTCAGTTCCCAACGGCATCGTTAACAGTCTCTCTAGAGCAGCCTCTGTGGGGCTTTGCTGCGAACTCACTCTTATGGTTGACAACTTATGCACCCTAAACTTGAAACGCTGTTTGAAGAAGCGGAAAATCGATACCTCAAACCGGAAGAACTCACCGTATTGAGCCAATATGTGGAGTCTTTACCGGAACGGTTAGAAGTTTACCGACAGATCCGCGATCGCGAAATTGACATCATGCAAACCGTCGCCGATCGACTCACCGCTCAATTTCCCCAAGAGTCTAAAGAAACCCTAGAACGCAGTATTAAAAACGCCCTGCTGATGCTGCGCTACTGTGCAATGGCAATGCTCCTCAACGATGAAGCCTTTGTCAAAGAACGCTTATTGGGTTGGTTGGCTCAAAGCATTCAGACCTATAAAACTCAACCCATTGATTCAGCCCTTTATAAGCTGTTAAACCAGCAACTGGCCCAATCGTTAACAGCCAAGCAAATTAACCTTCTCAAGCCCGCCTTGGTGCTGGCTCAAACCTCTTTACTGAAACTTGAAGGTGCCAGCGAGCCAAAATCGTAAGGGCGATCGCGATTTCCCTGTGTATTTACCCCCAAATTGACCTATGATTTCCGTTGCCGATCTCCTCATTGACAACCGCATCCCTGGAAACTACTTCGCCATCGATGCCTACGTCCGTAGCGACTTAGAATTAGGACTGCTCGAAAATCGTCGTGGCAATCGTCTTTTGGCAATGCCCGAAACCCTAATTCAAGCGATTTACTCCGGTTTAGATAAAGAAACAGGTCAAGCCACCGGACTGGTATTGTTTAACTGCGGTCGGTGGTGGGGAAAAAACTTCTACGCTCGTTTTTGCGAAGAAATTGCCGAATACTATAAAACCGCCGTCAGCGATATGGCAATGGTGGAGTTTATTCAATGCTTGCAACAGTGCTGGATCGTTCACGGTTGGGGCAAAATTGAGCTAGACCAAACGCACCAACATCTGGGCTTTTTGCTGGTCAATACCTGGAACTCTCCCTTTGCAGCCCACGCCCCCAAAGGCAATCGTCCCGTTTGTCACCTTGATGCTGGGATTTTTAGTGCCTTCTTCAGTCAACTGAGCAACCGAGAATTACATTGCGTCCAAACGGATTGCGAATCTCTGGGCGCATCGTGCAATCGTTTTATCCTCGGCTTACCGGACAGACTGCGCCCGGTTGAAAGTTGGGTTCAAGATGGTTTAAGCCACGACGAGATGATGCAACGTTTGGCACAAAGTTAGCCGTCTTCGCCAATGGTCGTTTTTCTCAGCTTGCAAGGCAATAGCGGGCTGAGATTGTAATGGCGCGGATGCACCAAACATTAGGACAGTACCCATTGCACAAACCCTAAACTTGACCTTGAAAATTTCCAAGTATCGAATTTTAGGATTAGTTGGACAAGGCCAATTTGGTCAGGTGTTTTGCGGTTGTCATCGCAAAACGGGTCAAATTTTTGCGCTGAAAAACTTAGACCGACATCGGTTCCCCACCCATAAGTTTTTACGAGAACTGCGCTTTTTACTCTTGCTACAGCATCCCAATATTGTCACCTGCCATTCCCTCGAACATACGCGCACGGGTCGCTATTTGGTGATGGACTATTGCGAGGGCGGAACGCTGCGGCAACTGATGGAAATGCAAGCCGCGCCCTGGGTTGAGTCTGGCTTAAAACTAGCGATTGATATTCTGGCGGGTTTAGAACACGCTCACAGTCGGGGTATCGTTCACTGCGATATCAAACCGGAAAATATTTTGCTAACGGCTAAACCCGGAGGATGGTTAGCCCGCATTTCCGACTTTGGCATTGCCCGCCTCTCTCAGGAGTTGGCGGAGGAAACGGGAAATACGGGTTCCCCGGCGTATATGGCTCCCAAACGCTTTTACGGCCAGTATTCTCCGGCGTCTGACCTTTACGCGGTGGGGGTGATGCTGTTTGAGTTGCTGGCTGGTTATCGCCCGTTTTCTGGGCCGCCTGGGCAGTTAATGTCGGCGCATCTCAATCAGCCGGTGAAGATCCCGCCGCAGGTTCCGCCGGAGTTTCACGGGTGCATTCTCAAGGCGCTGCAAAAGTTGCCCGGCCGTCGCTTTCATAGCGCTAGCGAGATGTTAGCGGCTTTGTTAGAGGCACAGGCTCGTTGGCTGGAGGGGCAAGCGCCGCGCGAGCAGAGTGAGAAGGTGGGCTTTTCCCCGATACAAGGTCGGCTGCGGACTGAGGGCAAGGCGGAGGGGGTGCGCCAGTTGGGGACGGTGCGATCGCCCATTGTCGGGATAGCGATTGTAGACAAGCAACTGATTTGGGCGACGCAAACGACGCTCACCAGTTATGTGTCGCGTCAAAGCTTTAATTTCAAAGCTCCCATTCAGGCGTTGTTGCCCTATCAGCGGGGCTGTTTGGCAGTGACGGAGCAAGAGATTTACGATTTGAAGTTATGGGGGCTAGAGGCGACACCGCAGCGAGTCGCCCAGTTTGCCAGCCCTCGGATTGCGGCGGTTGAACCCCAAGGACGTTGGATCGCGACAGCAACGCAGGGGCAACCTCTTCAAGGGAGCGAGTTCCAAATTGTGCCTTTAACGGGGTCTAGTCGGCGGAAGACGGGCTTGAATTTGTCGCTGGCACCCCGGCAGTTATTGGCGCTCGATTCTCGTCATATCGCTGCGATCGCGGCGGTGTCGCCAACGGAAACGCTGATTCAAATTTTGACCCGACGCCAGACTTCGATCGGGGTTTGGCGTTTGCCGGTTTCGATGGATCGGGCGATTTTGGGCAACAGTCCCTATCAATTGCTGGCGATCGCGCCCCATCCCACGCTTGCCGATACGACGGAAGTGATCTTGCTCGATTTAAAGCCGTTTCGTCTGCGGCGCATTGTTCTAGATTTAGCGCCTCCGGTGTGCGTGGCGGTTACGTCTTGGGGGTATGCTGTCGGTCATCGCAGCGGGTGGATTGTTTTGTTGGATGGGGAAGGAACCGTGGTGGGGCGGCTGGATTTAGAGGACTTTAGGGGGTTGCAGGTCCTGATTCCCTATCAAACTTCGGGTTTAATCGCGAGTGCGTTTCACCAGGATCGCGGCGGGCTATACCTCTTAGATTTGCGACAATTCGAGATAGACTTGGTTTTCTGAGGGCAAAAACGAGATTGCTATGGCTGATGTTTCTGGGTCTATGGTCAATTCCCACTGGATGATGTTGGGTTTGTTGGCAAGTTTTGCGGTGGCTCACAGCGGTTTGGCTGCCCTGCGTCCGCGCGGCGAAAAGCTGTTGGGCGCTCGCCTGTATCGCGTGTTGTTCGCATTAGTAAGTTTGCCGCTAGCGGTGGTGCTGATCGTGTATTTTTTCAATCACCGCTACGATGGGGTGCAGTTATGGCAGGTGCAGGATGTGCCTGGGGTGAGGGCGCTGGTTTGGGGGCTATCGGCTATTTCGTTTATTTTTCTGTATCCGGCGACGTTTAATTTATTGGAGATTGCGGCGATCGCCAAACCGGAGGTTCACCTCTACGAAACGGGGATTATTCGGATTACTCGACACCCGCAAATGGTGGGACAGATTATTTGGTGTATTGCTCATACGCTCTGGTTGGGGACAACTTTTATGGTTGTCACCTCTTTGGGGTTGATACTACATCATGTATTCGGCGTTTGGCATGGCGATCGCCGCTGGCAAATGCGGTACGGCGAAGCTTTTGAAGCGGTGAAAGCCAGAACTTCGATTATGCCGTTTCAAGCGGTTTGGGACGGACGGCAAACCTTAAAAGTTGACGAATTTTTGCGTCCGGCCTATCTAGGGGTAGTTGTTTTTGTGGCGCTTTTGTGGTGGCTTCACCCGACTCTGATGGTCGCAACCAGTCGAGTTCCCTGGTAAAGAAAATAAATTCTCAGAAGATCCCCATTTTCGGTGAAATTCAGTGACTCAAACGATCCCAAATAGATGTAGCATGATCCCAAATCCATAAAAATGCACATAAAAAAACTGAGGGAGCATGATACTGTCAATCAGCGAACGTTCGTTTCCCAAAGAAGTTTTAGAAGCTTCCACCCCCGTTTTAATTTACTTTTGGGCCCCTTGGTGCGGAGTGTGTCGGTTAATTCCCCCCGCTTTGAAGCGCTTTCAAGAGGAATGGGGAGATTTAATTAAAATTGTCGGGATCAATGCCGACGAAAGCTTAAAACTCGCCAATACTTACCGATTAACCACCTTACCCACCCTGATTTTGCTCGATCGCGGTCAAATCCGGCATCGCTTAGAAGGCTTTCACAGCAGCGACGACTTGCGCCGTCAGCTTGAAGCGATCGCCCTAAGTTACAGCGCCAAACCCGAACCCGCTTATTGGTCAACTCAAGAGTCTGCGGTTTTCCTTACATAAGAAAAAAATTTTTGCATCTTCGTTTATTCATCGCTCGTTAGACGCGATCGCCACCTTGTAAAACCCTACTCTCCAGGCTACGGACGGATAACCGCTGTTTCCCGTCTTCATTTTGCCAACGCCTACGCAGTCTCCCGGAGAACATCCCCTTGACAAAATCCCCCGTCTTTGGCCTGTCAGTCGGGGGATTTTAACGCGAACTTTACGCCAAGCCGGCAGCCTGTGTGTCAAAATGAGTAGCGGTTTTGCCAAAATAGTGAAGAAATCTAAAGTAGGCGTTAGTGATGGAATTTCTCTATCAATATGCCTGGTTGATACCAGTCCTGCCTTTATTAGGGGCCATGCTGGTCGGCATAGGTCTAATCTCGTTAAACAAAATGACTAATCAGCTACGGCAAATCAACGCCGTAGCCATTGTCTCGCTGCTGGGTGCAGCAATGGTGCTGTCGTTTGCGCTGCTTTGGAGTCAAATTCAGGGTCACGCACCGTTTACTCAAACCTTAGAATGGGCAGCAGCGGGTGATTTTCACCTCAAGATGGGATACACCATCGATCATCTCACGGCTGTCATGTTGGCGATCGTGACCACCGTAGCCTTCCTGGTGATGATTTACACCGATGGTTACATGGCCCACGATCCAGGCTATGTCCGCTTTTACGCTTACCTGAGCTTATTTAGCTCCTCCATGTTAGGGCTAGTCATCAGTCCTAACCTCGTCCAGATTTACATCTTCTGGGAACTCGTCGGGATGTGTTCTTACCTCCTGGTGGGTTTCTGGTACGACCGCAAAGCCGCAGCCGAAGCCTGCCAAAAAGCCTTTGTGGTTAACCGCGTGGGAGACTTTGGTCTGCTACTCGGTATCCTAGGTCTTTACTGGGCGACGGGTACCTTCGAGTTCGAGGAAATTGGCGCGAACCTGCAAGCGCTAGTGGCAGATGGCTATCTCAGCGTAGGTTTAGCGACCCTCTTCGGAATTCTGGTCTTCCTCGGCCCGGTGGCGAAGTCGGCGCAATTCCCCTTGCATGTCTGGCTGCCCGACGCAATGGAAGGCCCCACCCCCATTTCAGCGCTGATTCACGCGGCAACGATGGTGGCGGCGGGCGTCTTTTTGATTGCCCGGATGTATCCGGTGTTTGAACCGCTACCGGCGGTGATGAATGTCATTGCCTGGACGGGGGCGTTTACCGCCTTTTTAGGGGCATCGATCGCGATTACCCAAAATGACATTAAAAAAGGGTTGGCTTATTCCACCATTTCCCAACTCGGTTACATGGTGATGGCGATGGGCATTGGGGCCTACAGCGCCGGTCTATTCCACCTGATGACGCACGCCTATTTCAAGGCGATGCTGTTTTTGGGTTCCGGTTCGGTAATTCACGGTATGGAAGCCGTTGTCGGTCATAATCCCGCTTTAGCGCAGGATATGCGACTGATGGGCGGCCTGCGGAAGTATATGCCGATTACGGCCCTGACCTTTTTGATCGGGACGCTGGCAATTTGTGGGATTCCCCCGTTTGCTGGATTCTGGTCAAAAGATGAAATCCTCGCGAGTGCCTTTGAGGCGAATCCGGCGCTGTGGGCGGTGGGTTGGCTGACGGCGGGGATTACCGCGTTTTATATGTTCCGGATGTATTTCTCGACCTTTGAGGGTTCTTTCCGAGGAACCGACAAGGCGATTCAGGCGGAGTTATTGGCAGCATCAGCAGTCGATAGCCTAGAACCCGCCTTTGGACCGGGCGCGATGGATGTGAAGGAACTCGAATCCCACAGCCACGACCATCATCACAGCGATTCGCCTCACGAATCTCCCATCACGATGACCTTACCGTTGATGCTGCTAGCGGTGCCTTCGGTGTTAATTGGTTTGGTGGGAACGCCGTTTGCCAATTACTTTGAAGCGTTCGTTTATCCTCCAGGCGAAGCGGTGGTAGAAGCCGCAGAACACGCAGGCGAGTTTGACTGGTCGGAATTCCTGATTATGGGCGGTTCCTCGGTGGGGGTTGCCTTGATTGGGATTACGCTGGCGTCGCTGATGTATCTGAGTCGGAAAATTGATGCTAGCGCGATCGCCAAACAGATCGAACCCCTGTATCAGTTCTCGCTCAATAAGTGGTACTTTGATGACCTTTACCATCGGGTCTTTGTACTCGGTCTGCGTCGCCTTGCTCGACAAGTGATGGAAGTAGACTTCCGAGTGGTGGATGGCGCGGTTAACCTGACGGGATTAATTGCCCTGGTAACGGGCGAAGGTCTGAAGTACCTGGAGACAGGACGCGCTCAATTCTATGCTCTGATTATTTTTGGAGCGGTTTTGGGTTTGGTCATTTTCTCTGGAATTAGTTAAGACTCGCTTGCCAGAAGGGACTGTTGGCAACCTTGACGACCCAACAGTCCACTGTCAACCCTCAATTACCTCTTGGCAATGGATATTGCAAATTTTCCTTGGCTAACCACAATTATTCTGTTTCCCATTGCGGCTTCGTTGTTGCTGCCGGTTTTACCCGATAAGGAGGGTAAAACGGTACGGTGGTATGCCTTAACGGTGGGTTTGATTGATTTTGTTTTGATTGTTTATGCCTTCTATACCGGGTATGACTTAAACGAACCCGGTTTGCAGATGGTAGAACGCTATGCTTGGGTGCCGCAACTGGACTTGAATTGGTCGGTTGGGGTGGATGGCCTGTCAATGCCGTTGGTGATTTTGACGGGGTTTATCACAACCTTGGCAATGCTGGCGGCTTGGCCGGTGACGCTGAAGCCGAAACTGTTTTATTTTCTGATGCTGGCGATGTACGGCGGTCAAATTGCCGTGTTCGCCGTGCAGGATATGTTGCTGTTTTTCTTGGTGTGGGAACTGGAGTTAATTCCGGTTTACCTGTTGCTGTCCATTTGGGGCGGTAAAAAGCGGCTGTATGCGGCGACGAAGTTTATTTTGTACACCGCAGGCGGTTCGCTGTTTATTTTGGTGGCAGCGCTAGCGATGGCGTTCTTTGGCGATCAGGTTTCGTTTGATATGAGCGCGATCGCGGCTAAAGACTATCCCATTCGGCTAGAACTGCTCCTGTATGCCGCATTTTTAATTGCCTATGCGGTGAAGCTGCCGATTTTCCCGTTACATACTTGGCTTCCGGATGCTCACGGGGAAGCAACAGCACCCGTTCACATGTTGCTGGCGGGGATTTTGTTGAAAATGGGCGGTTATGCTTTAGTGCGGATGAATGCCGGTATGCTGCCGGATGCTCACGCTATCTTTGCCCCCGTTTTAGTGATTTTGGGGGTGGTTAATATTATCTACGCCGCTCTGACTTCTTTCGCCCAACGCAACCTCAAGCGGAAGATTGCCTATTCTTCAATTTCCCACATGGGATTTGTGCTGATTGGCTTGGGTTCGTTTACGGACTTGGGTTTGAGCGGCGCGGTGCTGCAAATGATTTCCCACGGCCTAATTGGGGCGAGTTTGTTCTTCCTGGTGGGGGCCACCTATGACCGGACGCATACCCTGATGCTCGATGAGATGGGGGGTGTGGGTCTGAAGATGCGGAAGATGTTTGCCATGTGGACGACTTGTTCGATGGCGTCTCTGGCTCTACCGGGAATGAGCGGATTTGTGGCGGAGTTGATGGTGTTTGTAGGGTTTGCAACCAGCGATGCGTATAACCCCGTGTTTAAGGTGCTGGTGGTGTTCCTGGCAGCGGTTGGGGTGATTTTGACCCCGATCTATTTGCTCTCCATGCTGCGGGAAATTTGCTACGGTCCTGAGAACAAGGAACTCGTAGAGCATGAGGCGCTGATTGATGCTGAACCTCGCGAAGTGTTTATTATTGCGTGTCTGTTGATCCCGATTATTGGCATTGGTTTCTATCCCAAGCTGGTGACGCAGGTTTACGACGCGACGACGGTTCAGCTAACGGCTCGCTTGCGAGATTCTGTGCCGACGCTTACCCCGTCGCCTGCTGTGGCTCAACTGGGGGCCCAAGAGGTGGCTGCGGCTCCGCTTCTCCCCAAGCGATAACATTTGGATTTTTTGGCAATTGAGCGGATGGCTCTCCCGGTTTAACAACCGGGTTTTTTTGTGGGCTGATTTTGCGGAAATTCAGTAAAATTAACATCCCTCTGAAGGCAGATTTTAGCGTATAGTGATCCGCAACACTTAGGGGGATTGGAGATGAGTATCCGCGAATTGGAAGAATCTGTCAGTAAGCTTTGTTGGGCATTCGCGATCCGTAATGTTGGGATTGCTCGCGATTTAATTGCTTATCTCTGCACTAAGTTTACCTTGGATGAGGTGGCGGCGATCGCGCTTCTGACGTTTGAGCGGTTAGTTTGGCTTGATGCTAAAGCCTGTCGGTGGGCGATGGAGCATATTCTCCCAGAAGAGGTGAAAAAACAGATCGATCGCTTAGTGGGCATCCACTTCTATCAACAATTACTAGCAGTAAGCTAGAGGGCGAGTAACTCCCGTTGAGCCACCTGCGGCTGCGGTTGAGCCGCAAGGCTTTTAAGATTAATCCAGATCCGATAATGCGATTCCGAGCGCGTTAAGCACACTTTGAGACCGCGATCGCACAGGCGGCAGGCTTTGTGATAGGCTTGCGATCGCTCGGAAAAGTCAAAACAGTCCATTAAGGCGTACAGCTCGCCCTCGTAGCGCATTCCCTGTTGAATGCCGTTAGACCAATAACAAAAGGGACTAACCGCATTCTCTTTTAGAATCGGTGGAATCATAAATGGGCTTAGGGGCAGTTTTCAAAATCGTCACTAGTCTAGAGTGTATAGACCGACGATTGAGATCGAGGGTTGCTTGCGCTACACTTTATTGATTATTTAATTAAGTCAGCAAAGCTTGACAAAAACTTTACAAAATCTCTCGCCCAGTCAAGTTATTGACACATCCGCGTCACACCAGCGCCAACTCCACTCCCCATACTAGAGATACCAAAAACTTAAAGCAAAGTAAGCCTCCAACGCCGCGTTTGGAGGCCTTTATTTTAGCGCAGGACTTGGAGAGCGATCGCCCTTCTCAGCCCCCAAATGCATCGCGCAGTTCATGAAACTTAAGTATAGAAAGTTACTTTTGAACCCTAAAAAGCTACAGAAGCTAGATTGACATTTTAAGTTTTTAACAGTAAACTCCCTCAAAGCAGCGGCTTAGGAAGAAGAGAAGCCCGTAATATTTCGCATTCAAGCAGAAACTTTCTCTGGAGAGAAACCAAAGATTCTCCAATTGTTCCTGATTAAGTTCGGTGATTTAACGGACAAAAATAGTTGTATTTTTACTTAAATTTTCCTCAGTAGGATTGTCATTCAGCAAAGTCTTGCATCAAGCTACAATCCCCTCTTTACATTCGAGAATTCCGATTGCAAATTAAAGATAGGTTCTCGCTTTCTATCTGGCGATAGATAAGCGATCGCAAATTTTATAGCCCCTTGCCGGTTGTTAACCCAGAATCATCTCAACCTTCCCCAGGATATTCTAGGGTTTTATCAGACTGTCCGATTGCGGGACGTACGGTAGCGCAGGAAACTGATATTTGCTGCTGCTTTGCGTACCGATCTCGCCCCATCCCGTTAAATCTTAATTTTCTGTACATTTACGATGTAAATTAGCAGAATATTAATGATATCCATTGTTTATATCCCAATTAATTCCAGCTATTTTAGCGGTTGCATCTTCCTATGAATTTCCTAAAAACCCCATTCACAAATCCAATCAGGCGATGCTGAACAGAGCGAATCGCGAGTTTCCCGATGCCTTCAATCGCTTCAACAATCCGATAGGCATCCTGCCGCACATTCACCCAAAAACGCCGCCGAATTGCTGATTTATGGATGTGACTGAAATCAAACCCACAACAATCCAACCCTCACAGACTGCCTTAATCGAGGCAATTCCAGACACGATCTTTCGCTGTCGGGCGGATGGCACCTATTTAGAAGTGAAGCCAGCCAAAGACACTCACCTCCCCCTTCCCTCCAACGGCTTCCTGGGTCAGAAAATCTCGGATTTCCTCCCCCAAGCCCTTTCCGAACGCTTCTTGCAAGCCCAAGCCAAAGCGATCGCCCTCAACGAAATCCAAACCCTAGAGTATCAACTCCCAGACTCCCTAGAACCCGATGCCCGCCTGCGAGACTACGAAGCGCGGATCGTCGCGATGGGTGCTGACGAAACCCTGTTCATCGTGCGCGACATTACCGAACGCAAGCGATACGAAGCCGAATTAGTCCGGCGATCGCGCCATGCAACCCTGCAATCCGAAATTAGCCTATCCTTCACCCAAAGCGGCTCCCTCAACAGCTTACTGCAACGCTGCTGTCAGTCCCTCGTCCAACATCTTGATGCCGCCTTCGCTCGCATTTGGCTGCTTAACGCCAATAACAATTGCTTAGAACTCAAAGCATCCGCTGGTCTATACACCCACCTGAACGGCAACCACGCGTCTATCCCCGTTGGACAATACAAAATCGGTCGCATTGCAGCCAAGCGCCAACCCTATCTCACCAATAACGTCCTCAACGATCCGCACGTTAGCAACCCTGAGTGGGCGCGACAGGAGGGGATGGTTGCCTTTGCCGGATATCCCCTCCTGGTTGAAGAGCAACTGATCGGCGTCATGGCCTTGTTTGCTTGCCATCCTTTAGAGCGTTCCACCTTTAACACCCTAGAATCGATTGCCAGTCAAGTGGCGATCGCCATTAAGCGCGAACACGCCGAACAGGCAACCCAGCAATTGACCTATGCTTTACAACAAGCTCAACGGATTGCTCACATTGGCAATTGGGAGTTTGAACCATCCAGCGAAGTCATTACTTGGTCTGAGGAACTGTTCCACATCTACGGATACCCCGTTGGACGCGTCCCCACCCTCCCCGAAGTGCTGAACGCGATCCACCCAGAAGACCGCGATTTGTGGCTAGAAGCCGTCAACCAGTCGGTGCAGCAGGGCATTCCCTACTCAATCGATCACCGGATTTATCGCGGAGATGGGGAAATGCGCTATATCAACAGTCGCGGAGAAGCCCAATTCGATCCGAATGGGAATATTTGTAAGCTGTTCGGTACAGCAATGGATATTACCGAACGCAAGCAAGTCGAAGAGGCACTGCGACAGCAGTTTTTGCGCCAGCGTTTGGTGAATTCAATTTTAGAACGCATTCGCTCCTCGCTCAACGGCGAAGCCATTCTGAAAACTGCGGTTGAAGAGGTTCGCCGCTTTTTACGAACGGATCGCACGGTGATTTATCAGTTTAATCCAGACTGGAGCGGGCGCGTGGTTGTGGAATCGGTGGGGGAGGAATGGATACCGATTATTGATTTGGATACTCAGGATCGATGCTTTCAACAAACCTACGTTCAACTCTATCAACAGGGTCGGATTGGGATTGTGGAAGATGTTTGCACTGCGGATTTACATCCTTGCCATAAGGAGTTGCTCAACAGCTTGCAAGTCCAGGCTAACTTGGCGATTCCGATCTTTCAAAATACATCCTCTACCAAGGATCGGACAGCTCAGACAAAATCGAATCGCTTGTGGGGTTTGTTAATTGCCCACCATTGTCGGGGGCCTCGCGAATGGCAGGCGACGGAAATTCACTCGTTACAACAGTTGAGCGTTCAGTTGGCGATCGCCATTCAACAATCGCTACTGTTTGAACAGGCTCAAAGCGAAATTGCCGAACGCCAGCAAGTGGAGTTAGCTTTACGCGAGTCGGAAGCCAGAGAACGGGCGCGCGCCAGACAATTAGCCCTCACCCTGCGCGAACTGCAAAGCACGCAAGCCCAATTGGTGCAAACTGAAAAAATGGCGTCTTTGGGGCAACTGGTGGCGGGTGTGGCTCACGAAATTAATAATCCCGTGAGTTTTATTTATGGCAATATTGCCCATGCCAATGATTATATTGACGATCTCCTCTCGCTGATTGAGTTGTATCAGCACCACTATCCGCAACCGGCTCCGGCGATTCAACAGGAGATTGAAGCGGTTGATTTAGCGTTTTTAGTGGAAGATTTTCCCCGATTGTTGCAATCGATGAAGGAAGGGGCCAGTCGGATTAAGGAAATTGTGTTATCGCTGCGGAATTTCTCGCGCCTTGATGAGGCGGAGATGAAAGAGGCGGATTTACATTCTGGAATTAACAGCACGCTGATGATTCTTCAGCATCGTCTTAAGGAGCAAACTCAGCGTCCGGCGGTGAATGTCGTTCGAGAGTATGGCAATCTGGTGCCTGTCGCCTGCTATCCCGGCCAGCTCAATCAGGTGTTTATGAATATTTTGACCAATGCCATTGATGCGTTGGAAGAGCGATGTCAGCAGGAGCGGAACTTTCAGCCGGAAATTCGGATTGTGACGGAGTGGGCGAGCGGTGCGGCGTTTGAGAATGCTGAGTTAGGCGATCGCGCTCTGATTCGCATTGTTGATAATGGTCGAGGGATTCCAGCTCAATCGCAAAAGCGACTTTTCGATCCCTTTTTTACCACTAAACCTGTGGGTCAAGGGACGGGATTGGGTTTATCGATTAGCTATCAGATTATTGTGGAGAAACATGGCGGTCAAATTTCTTGCAATTCTCAGGTGGGACAAGGGACGGAATTTGTGATTGAAATTCCGACGCGTTCGGTGCGGCTTTAATGCGCTTGGGAATCGTGCAAAGTGTTGTATAGCTTACTGTCAGTTTGGCGGTAGTTGTCTACAATGAAGATGCGGCGTTTGGCAAGCGGGAAATGTCTCACTCCTTGTTATTGGTGGCTGTCGATCTGGTGGCGTTGATTACGGC
This sequence comes from Geitlerinema calcuttense NRMC-F 0142, assembly GCF_030285425.1. Lineage (NCBI taxonomy): Bacteria > Bacillati > Cyanobacteriota > Cyanophyceae > Geitlerinematales > Geitlerinemataceae > Geitlerinema > Geitlerinema calcuttense. The sequence goes on from NZ_JASVEJ010000010.1 coordinate 62,823, forward strand.
CTGGCTCTCGTTTAAAGCTTTAGCCAAAAATTCTTGTTGAGTTTGCGGGAAGTTTGCTCTTGGGTAGCATTCTAGCCCGATTGATAAAAAAATTTTAAGTGACTATAAGGGTTTACGTGCGATCGCCTTCAGGCCGGCGAGAAATTCAGGCCTCATTTCCAGGCATTGCCTGATACAATGGCCAGTCAAGACCCAGGTTGAAGGCTGAGTCAAAACTCGGTCAAGTTTTGATGCCATGATTGACGAACCCTCTAAAACCAGCACCGTAACGGCCCAGGCTGAAGAAAAACTCCTGCGGGAAACTCCCCCCGTCGATCTCGCCTTTATCGTCCCTGTCGCGCTCTTGATAGGGCTAATTGCGGTGGCGTGGCAGTGGATTCTGGTAGGGATAGGCGCGATCGCCCTTGGGTTAAGCTGGAAGCACCTAGAGCGACGCAAGCGGGAAAAGCAGGCGTTTCTCAAGGCGGTGTTTTATCAACTGGTTCAGGCGAATCAAGGCTACGTTACCTCCCTAGATTTAGCCGTGAAGGCCGATATTTCTGGAGAAGAGGCGCAGCGCTACCTGCAAGAGTGCGCCCAGGAGTTCTCGGCGGATGTGGAGGTGAGCGATCGCGGCACGTTAATTTACTGCTTCTCTACGGCGCAAACAACTGCCACAGAAACGCAATTTGCGACCTTATCCCAAACTGAGTTTGAATCCAACATTGAGCGCCAACTCGCAGAACTCAAAACCCGCACGCCAGTCACCACCGTCCTCAAACCGCTGATCCAATCGGAACTGGCAAAACGCTTTAACGTTCATCCCAGTACCATCAGCAAGAAAAAACTCAATCCTGACTTTCCCGACTGGAGTCGCACTCAAGATCCTGAAGGCATTGCGTGGGGCTATACTGCTGAAACTCGCTTATTTGCACCGATTCCTAAAGGCGATGAATTCCGGAACTTATCGATTTAAGCCTACTGCCCCTTCTAAATCAGCACCTTGGAAATCAGCACCCGTCACATTCGCATTAGTGAGAATTGCATCTTCCAAGTCCGCATTCAGGAACGTTGCATTTTGCAGATTCGCCCCGGTAAGATTAGCTTCATCCAAATCTGCATTATTCAGATTAGCGCCGCTAAGATTTGCATTGCTTAAATTCGCTTTTTCTAGATCGGCATTGACTAAGTTTGCGCTGCTGAGATTCGCATTACTTAAATTCGCCTCATCTAGATCGGCGTTCATCAGGTTAGCGTTGCTGAGATCGACCCCGCTTAGATCCAGGTTCTCTAAGTTTGCCCCTTGGAGATTGCAGCCCGAACATTGCCGCGTTGAACGTAATTGCTCAATTGGATCGTTGGTTGCGTTCTGGGCAGTTGTAGTGGGGGCTGTTTGAGTGGGATTGGTCGTTTCGGGTTGCTCGACAGCATTGGTACACCCGATTGCTAGCAGATTTCCCGCCAAAGCGATCGCACCGAGCATTGTTTTAGCATTCAAGATCATCTGAAAAATTTTCTATATCTACCCTTCAAAACTAAAGTCAATCGCGGCAACGCGCATCGGGCAATAGATAGAAAAC
>NZ_JASVEJ010000012.1:0-45001 GCF_030285425.1 Geitlerinema calcuttense NRMC-F 0142
GGGTGTTGCCCAAAAAGCGTTAGCTCTGGCGGACTTTGAACGCGACATCTGGAAAATCGCTGAACACGCCATCAACTCCTAACTGAAAAAACTGTTGGTATTCTCTCTCTGGCTGGTTTTGATACTCTGGTGCTAAGAAACAAGCTTCAGTACGAAAAGTCCAAGCGTGAACTTTCAATCCTACTCGATGCGCTTCCTGAATTAAAGGGGTAGGCGGTAGCAGTTGAGAGTCTTGTGCTTGGGGAATAATTAATCGCTTACTTGGGCCTATAGCATCAGCATAATCCGCAATTTGGGATAATGCAGCAGGAGTGGTTAAATCTTGATAGGTACGCTTATCGCCTTGTAAGACAAAATCGTAGGGTTGCTGATTTTTCTCGCCAAGCAACTGAACTAGAGGAACATCAATGAGGTGATTCAGTTTTTTTAAATTCGCGATTTCAAAGGATTGGATAAATAAGGGGGAATTGGGGCTAGTATAGCCGAAGTCCTCCAAAATTTCGACTAAGGGTTCTTCTAAGGATAAGCCGATAGATTGAAAATAACTAGGATGTTTAGTTTCTGGGTAAATTCCGATTTCTCGTCCCGTTTCTTGGGTTTTCTGTTGGGCAAGTTGCAGGATTTCTTGAAAGGTGGGGATTTGAAATTGTCCGTTATAGGTTTGATTGCGAAAGGGTAAACGTTCTTTGGCTCTTAAGGTTTTGAGTTCGGCTAAGGTAAAGTCTTCGCTAAACCAACCCGTGACGGTTTTACCTTCAATAATTTTACTCGTTTTGCGCGTTGCAAATTCTGCTCGCTCGGCAACATCTGTGGTTTCAGTAATGTTATTTTCATGACGAGCAATTAAATGTCCATCTCGGCTAATGACTAAATCGGGTTCGATGAAATCCGCACCCAATTCTATCGCTAATGTGTAGGATTCTAGGGTGTGTTCCGGGCGATATCCGCTGGCTCCCCGATGGGCGATAATAATGGGCGATCGCATTGGCTGAAATTCAGGGGCGTTTTAGGATTTTTTCCCTATGGTACAGCGATCGCACTGAGCCTGTAAACCCGATTCCAAGGCTGCGAGTAATCTGGCTCTCTCATCTCCCGATAAAATTACTGAAAGCTTTACATAGCAGGCGTTATCACAGGAAGTTGAAAATATAATCAACATAAGTTAGACTAGAATCGTTACAGACTTCAACCCATCGAGCAGCACTCGCTAAAAACCTTAACTTTGGAGACAACTCAGATGACGAATTCTATTGAAGTTGTATTCAGCTTTGATACGACTGGGAGTATGTATCCTTGTTTAACCCAGGTGCGCCGAAAAGTGAAAAGCACTGTCACTCGGCTGATTGAAGAAATACCCGAAATTCGGATTGGAATTATCGCGCATGGCGATTATTGCGATCGCAACTCCACCTATGTTACCAAAACCTTAGACTTATCGCGAGATATTGATAAAATCTGCCAATTTATCGAAACCGTTGAACCTACAGGTGGAGGCGATGCGCCAGAATGTTATGAATTAGTCTTACATGAAGCCCAATCTTTAAATTGGACATCCTCTGCAACCAAGTCCTTTGTTTTAATTGGCGACGATTTACCGCACGCCCCAAAACAAAACCCTCAACAACTCAATTGGCGCGAGGAACTCGAAAAATTATCCAATCAAGAGGTTACTGTATATGGCGTGCAAGCCTTAAATCGCCGTCACGCGACTCCCTTTTATCAAGAACTCGCCAACAAATCGGGTGGCTTTCATATTTCTCTCGATCAATTTTCCTACATTACCGACTTATTTCTGGCGGTTTGTTATCAGCAAGACTCAACAGATAAACTTCAATCTTACGAACAAGAAATTCTTGACTCTGGGCGGATGAGTCGGGGATTAAATAAAATCTTTAATACGCTGCTTAACCGCGAGAGTTCCACTCATTACGAAGCCGCTGATTTGCGAACCGTTTCTCCGGGACGTTTTCAAGTATTAGATGTTGATAAGGATAGTCCAATCAAGGTTTTTGTTCAAGAAAATGGATTGACTTTCAAAACCGGGCGCGGCTTTTATGAGTTCACCAAAACCGAAACAATTCAAAGCCAAAAAGAGATTGTTCTGATGGATAGAAATACTGGCGATTTATTTGAAGGAGAAGCCGCCCGCGAAATGTTAGGTTTACCCGAAGGAAGCACCGCCAGAATTAAGCCTAGCAATCTAGAAAAATATGTCGTCTTTGTCCAAAGTACCTCTTATAATCGCAAACTGCTAGGCGGAACTCGCTTTTTATACGAAGTTGAAGATTGGACGCGTTAAAGCCAATTAAACTGCAAGCTTTTGGGTGTACAATAGAGTACGCCCTTTGTTTGCAACTTAATATTACCAACGGATTATTTCAAATTTATCTGTTTGGATCTAAACTTCATGGATAGCGGCTTTCTCTCTGGTGAGATACAGTACAATCTTCCTTAAAAAGAGGGACTTCAATCTTAAGAATGTATCTCCCGAAGCCAGGAAACGCAAATAGCGTTGCATTTTTATTCCTAAACCGAAACAATGTTAGAACCCTCCCCCCAAATCATCGCGCGTACTCAACAACTCCGCAAACAACTCCAAGAGGCGGGTTATGCTTACTACGTTCTCGATGCTCCAATTATGGAGGATGCAATTTATGACCAACTTTATCGCGAATTGCAAGATATTGAAACGCAATATCCTGCACTCAGGGTTGCAGATAGTCCAACCCAACGGGTAGGAGATAAACCCGCCTCCCAGTTTACTTCAGTTAAGCATAATATTCCGCTCTATAGTTTAGAGAACGCTTTTAATATTGAAGAGTTAAAGAAATGGCAGGAACGCTGGCAAAGACAAATTGAAAAGTTAGACCCCTTTGCCTATGTCTGCGAACTCAAGATTGACGGTTCGGCGCTAGCCTTAACTTATGAAGATGGCATCTTAGTTAGAGGAACGACGCGCGGCGATGGAATAACCGGAGAAGAAATCACCCAAAATGTGAAAACCATCCGTTCTATTCCCCTACGCTTAAATCTAGAAAATCCGCCTCCTAGGGTGGAAGTGCGAGGCGAAGCGTTTTTAGGATTAGAGGTTTTTGAACGGATTAATCGCGAACGAGAAAAAGCCGGAGAAGCCTTATTTGCCAATCCTCGAAATGCAGCGGCGGGAACCTTACGCCAGTTAGACTCCCGGATTGTTGCCCAACGGCATTTAGACTTTTTTGCCTATACTTTGCATATTCCCAGCCTAGCCGAACAACGCGCTAGTGAAGAATCTGTAGAAACGGGTTTAATGGCTTCTATTCAATCTCAAGATTCGGGAAATACCCATAGCCAATGGGATGCTTTAGAAAGCCTTCAGAAAATGGGATTTAAGGTGAATCCTAATCGTAAATTATGTCCTTCTTTACAAGAGGTGGCTGAGTATTACGACTATTGGGATACCAAACGCCGCCAGTTACCTTATCTTACCGATGGGGTGGTGGTGAAATTAAATGCCTTTGGGCTACAAAAGCAATTGGGTTTTACCCAAAAGTTTCCCCGCTGGGCAATTGCGCTGAAATATCCAGCAGAGGAAGCGCCCACCCTGGTAGAATCAATTACCGTCCAAGTGGGAAGAACAGGCGCACTTACCCCAGTGGCAGAGTTAAAACCCGTGCAATTGGCGGGAACTACCGTATCGCGGGCGACGCTGCATAATCGCGATCGCATTAGCGAGTTAAACTTACATATCGGCGATACCGTCATTGTCCGTAAAGCGGGTGAAATTATCCCCGAAGTGGTGCGCGTACTCCCCAACTTGCGCCCCCCTGACGCCCAACCCTTCCAAATGCCTACCCATTGCCCGGTTTGCGGTTCCGAAGTGGTACGCGAACCCGGAGAAGCCGTTACCCGCTGCATTAATGCTTCCTGCGATGCTATTGTACGCGGTTCCCTGATTCACTGGGCAAGCCGCGATGCGTTGGATATTAACGGCTTGGGTGAAAAACTGGTGTCTCAGATGGTGGATAAAGGCTTAGTGCATTCTGTTGCAGATTTATACGATTTAACCCTAGAACAACTCTTGTCTCTAGAGAGAATGGGGCAAAAGTTAGCGGAAAAATTGATAAGTGCGATCGCGCAATCTAAAACTCAACCCTGGCATCGCGTATTATATGGTTTGGGGATTCGTCACATCGGTAGCGTCAACGCCCAAACCCTGGCGCAACAATTCCCCAACGTCGAACAACTGAGCGCTGCCAGTGCCGCTAAAATTGAAGGCATCTATGGTATTGGCCCAGAAATTGCCCAAGCGGTTGCCCAGTGGTTCCAAGTTCCGGCGAACCAAACCCTGATTGAACGCTTAAAAGCCGTCGGGTTGCAACTCGCCGCCACAGCGTCAACATCATCACCCACAACTGGACAACTGACAGGCAAAACCTTTGTAATTACCGGCACTTTACCCACCTTAAAGCGGGATGAAGCCAAAGCCCTCATTCAAAATGCAGGCGGAAAAGTCACAAGTTCTATCAGCGCCAAAACTGACTATCTCGTCGTCGGCGCAGAAGCCGGTTCCAAACTCGAAAAAGCAGAGAAATTCGGAATTACTCAATTAAACGAATCTCAACTTTTAGAACTGCTTCAAATCAGTTAAACATCTGAAACAAACCTTCTATTCGCCAGCCAATTCCTGACAATTCCGATTAGAAAGGGTTCCATCAGGCATTGTAGTTTTACAAAACTTGGCTTGTTCTAACAATGCTCCCTTTAAACTTGCCCCTTCAAAGTTGGCTTCTGTTAGATTTGCTCCTGTAAAATCAACCCCTTCTAACCCCACTTCACCCACTGGCGTAAACCCCACGACGCGAAAATCTGCGCGGGTGAGATTTGCATTGATAAAAAGGGTTCCCGTTAAATCCGTACAGGTTCCTGCACCGCAGCGAAACTCTGCCCCAGTCAAATCTGCACCCTCAAAATTAGTATGATTTAACTGAGCCTGTCGCAATATTGCAGACTTCAAATTAGCCCTAGATAAATTTGCCCCATTTAACTGAGCCGCCCCCAGAATAGCACCTTCCAAGTTAGCCCCAGCCAAGTTGACTTTATTGAGTTGGGCAAAGGATAAGTCTTCATAAGAAAAATCGCAGTTCTGGCAATTCTGGCTTCTTCCTTCTAGCAATCTCTCTTTCTGATTTTGGGGCGTATTCGTCAGTAGAATGACGATTAGGGGGAAGGTAATCAACCCGGCAACATAGCCCAAACAACCTATTGTACAAGAACGTCGATTGAGCCAAGGTTGTTGCTTTGAGGGTTGAGAACTCTCTAACTGAGAATTTGACATAAATTGTTAGGGTAAATCTTAATGGTCTAAAGAGAATTGGATACCTGACATCGCCCAACTGGAGGTAGAGGCAAAATTTGGGAATGATTATATTGAAAGTCTGCTAACAGAACTGACTGACCTTTCGGTTAGTTTCATTTTTCATCCCATGACGCTACATACAACTTCAGGACGTTGGCGCTACGGTTTAGCGCTTGCTTTACTCACCGCCTGCCTTTGGGGAGTTCTTCCCATTGCCCTTAGCATTACGCTCCAAACCTTAGATGTCTACACGCTTACCTGGTTTCGCTTTTTAGCCGCTTTTAGTTTGCTGGCGCTTTATCTGGCAAAAACGCAACAATTACCCACCCTAAAAACGCTGCGTTCTACCTCTTGGGGACTGTTGGCGATCGCAACTCTGTTCCTCGGTCTTAATTATCTGTTGTATCTGCAAGGTTTAGTTCAAACTTCTCCCGCCAATGCCCAAGTTTTAATTCAACTTGCCCCCGTGTTAATGGGATTTGGCGGTTTAGCCATTTTCAAAGAACGCTACACCCTGACACAGTGGGGAGGCGTCGCCATTCTCACCACAGGCTTTAGCCTCTTTTTTCACGAACAACTCAAACACCTAATTGCCTCCGCTAACCAATACATTAGCGGATCGCTGCTGATTGCGATCGCGGCCGCAGTTTGGGCAGTCTACGCCCTCGCCCAAAAACAACTGCTGCAACAACTCCCCTCCTCGAATATCATGTTGATCGTCTACGGGACTTGTGCATTGCTGTTTAGTCCCTTTGCCACGCCCGGACAAGTCCTCGATTTATCCCCCGTACAATGGGGAATGCTGATTTTCTGCGCGTTAAATACCTTAGTCGCCTATGGCGCGTTTGCAGAGTCTTTAGAACACTGGGAAGCCTCGCGAGTCAGCGCCGTTTTGGCAACAACTCCCATCGTGACGCTCGCTTCTGTCACGGTGTTTTCTCAGTTTTTGCCCCACCTGCTTCCCCCCGAACAACTCACCCTTTTAGGGATAATGGGAGCAGGGCTGGTGATGGCTGGCTCAATTGCGATCGCCCTTGGCAAACATCGTTAATGAGAAAGGCTACCATCGGGTAAAATCGCCCCCTTCAAATCTGCCCCCGTCAAATCCACATCGCTTAAATTTGCCCCCAACAGGTTGGCATAACTCAAGTCAGCCGCGCTTAACGTTGCTCCGGCTAAATCCGCCCGAATTAAACTGACTCCGCTTAAGTCTGCTCCTCGCAAGTCTACCTGCCCTAAATTCGCTCCAATCAAATCTGCATCGGTTAGTGTCGCCCAACGCAAGTTTCCGCCAAACAAGTTCGCCCCATGCAAATCAGTCTCGCCCAGAACCGCCTTCACTAAGCTAACTCCAGCAAGATTGGCTTCTCGTAAGTTAGCACCGCTCAAATTTGCCCGGTTGAGAGCCGCTTCCATCAGGTTCGCCCGATAGAGATTGGCTCCAATCAGAATTGTATTGGATAAGTCGGTACTCGCGAGAGTTGCGCCAGTGAGATTGGTGCGGCTTAAGTTTGCCTGACTGAGGTTGGCGCGGCTGAGGTTGGAATCGGCAAGATTTGCCCCGATTAAATCCGCCCCTTGTAAATTAGCACCCATTAGGTCTGCTCGACTCAAGTACGCCTCGTGTAAATGCGCCTGAGCAAAGTTCCGTTCCCCTGTGGCGTAGAGCTTTAATAAGTCGTCCACATTCATTGTTTTTTGTGAGTGGTCTGTACTTTACACATTCCGACATTGCCAGAACTTAACCGGATGGTGGCTTAGAGGTTCGCCATTGGGGCAAGCGAATCTCATTATCTTTACAAAACTAAACATCTCTGTTACATTTGTTAACAAGATAATTAAATAAAACCTTTTCAGGAGAAAACCTTATGCGTAGCGGCTCTATAGTTGACGAAGCAGGCAAAATGAACAATTTTGCCATCGAACCTCAAGTGTATGTTCAAGAGCAATCGACTGCTGGCTTCACCGCCTATGCTGAAAAGCTCAACGGACGCCTAGCGATGATTGGCTTTGTGTCGCTGCTCGTTCTTGAGGTCTTAACCGGACATGGAATTTTTGGAAACTTAGCCAATCTCTAGAAATCTTCTTGCATCGTTGATTGATTGAAGTGGGCGATCAATCATTGTCTTTGGATCGATTAAATGACTCTCTAAAAAATCTGCATTGTGCCAACAGGTAAATTTGCACAATGCAGTTTTTTTGCTATTCAGCTATTTATTTTTGGGAAACCCAAGTCAATTTATAACCTGCTTCAATCGTTGAAGAGGATGCTGCTTGTCTAACCGAAGGCGAGTGAGCATTCAATAGCATTTGCAGCAGCAATGTCATTGAAATGGCTAGAAATAGTCTTTCTAACATGGTAGGCACTCCTTAACAAACCAACCCCTGAAGCGCGATCGCGCACGGTAGGTCCAATACCAGAATCTGGTGGACTCACTTTCTCAAGCGATTGTGCCCAAACCTCTGTGCAATCTCTCAAAACTGATTCGATCGAAGAGCCAAGATAACTGTACTTGTACTTTCTGCGATCGCTTGCTAACGAAATAGGTATCGCTTAATACTACAAATTACCCTGAGTAAATTCCGCATCACTAGCAAAATCTATCCGAATCTGTAAATTAAGAATCCCTCACCTCAATGGGGTCTATGCATAAAATTGTACTTCACAATGCAAATTTTGTCGGTAGCCGAGTTAACACGACCCACACAACTTAGATTGGAGGCGATCGCACCTATTTTCGCGATCCCCGGCGCATTTATTAACAAAAATCACCCCCAATCGACAAATATCGGCAGAAATACTTTGAGAAATTGTCATAAAACTTAACTTTAGGGCGCGCCGATCCCCGCCTCCGTTTAATTGCAATTCCCTCAAGCATCCGAGTCAACACCAATCGACTTTAAAGCTTCCAGAGGGTCTTCCCTGCGGTAGTCTAGATCGAGTGACTCTAATGTTGCTCCTAGATAAACAAACGGCTTTATGACATCCACAGTTTCCAGTCCCTCCCGTACCATTCGCATTGGTTCTCGCAAAAGTCAACTGGCCCTCGTGCAAACCCACTGGGTACAAGAACAACTGCAAAAACACTACCCCAACCGCACCTTTGAAGTGCATACCATGAGTACCCAAGGGGACAATATCCTTGATGTTGCCCTCTCCAAAATTGGCGACAAAGGACTGTTCACCAAAGAACTGGAACTGGGGATGCTGCACAACCAAGTTGACTTTGCCGTACATTCCCTCAAAGACCTCCCCACCAACCTTCCCGAAGGCTTAGTGTTAGGATGCGTCACCGAACGGGAAAACCCCGCCGATGCCCTAGTGGTTCACGAAAAGCATAAAGATAAACAACTCGACACCCTGCCCCCCGGAACCATTGTCGGCACCTCCTCCCTGCGGCGACTTGCCCAACTGCGCCACCATTATCCTCACTTAGAATTTAAAGATATTCGCGGCAACCTCAACACCCGACTCGCTAAACTGGATGCAGGCGAATACGATGCCCTGATTTTAGCAGTGGCCGGATTGCAACGCCTGGGCATGGCCGAACGCATCCACCAAGCGATCCCCTCAGATGTCTCCCTCCACGCCGTCGGACAAGGGGCATTAGGGATTGAATGTCGGGCTGAAGATGCTGAAGTGCTAGAACTCCTCAAAGCCTTAGAACACAAACCCACCGCCCAACGCTGCTATGCCGAACGCGCCTTTCTGCGAGAACTCGAAGGCGGCTGTCAGGTTCCCATCGGCGTGCAAACCGTCATTGAAGGCGAAACCCTCACCTTAACCGGAATGGTGGCGAGCTTAGATGGTCAGCGTCTGATTAAAGATACGACGAGCGGTGCAGCAACTCAAGCGGAAGAATTGGGTATTGAATTGGCGAATAAACTCAAAGACCAAGGCGCGCAAGCGATCCTAAACGAAATTTTTGCCGAAATTCAACGCTAAACGCTAATTCCTGCTGGCATCTTTTTGAACCCGCGATCGCGGGTTTTATTGATTTAAAGGATAAAACTTTTGTAATGTGCAGGAGATGAAAGACAATTGACAGAAGAGACTGGATATTAGGATTGCATGAAAATATTATTTGTTGCAGCCGAAGCTGCACCCATTGCAAAAGTTGGCGGTATGGGTGATGTCGTGGGTGCATTGCCTAAAGTCTTGCGGAAGATGGGTCATGACGTTCGCATCTTCATGCCGTACTATGGCTTTTTACCCGATAAAATGGATGTCCCGGCCGAACCCATTTGGTGGGGAGATGCCATGTTTGAACGCTTCGCGGTGTACGAAGCCACCCTACCAGGAACCGATGTCCCTCTATACTTGTTTGGTCATCTCTCTTTTTCTGGTCGCAATATTTATGCCGGAAGCGATGAAGACTGGCGGTTTACCCTATTTGCCAATGGTGCCGCCGAGTTTGCTTGGAATTACTGGAAACCGGATGTTATCCATTGTCATGACTGGCATACGGGGATGATTCCCGTTTGGATGCACCAGTCGCCAGATATTAGCACGGTATTTACAATTCACAACCTTGCCTATCAAGGTCCTTGGCGCTGGCGCTTAGAGAAAATGACTTGGTGTCCTTGGTATATGCAAGGTCACAATACAATGGCGGCAGCCGTGCAGTATGCCGATAAGGTGACAACCGTTTCTCCCACCTATGCCGAGCAAATTAAAACGGCAGAATATGGAGAAGAACTAGAAGGCTTGCTCTCGTTTATTAGCGGTCGAACGGTTGGGATTATTAACGGGATCGATACGGAGAGTTATAATCCGGCAACGGATAAGTATATCCCTCAGCAGTTTAGCTCTAAGCAAACTAGCGATCGCATTAAGAATAAAGTCGCCCTGCAAGAAGAAGTTGGTCTAGAAGTCAACCGCAATATTTTCTTAGTGGGGATGGTGACGCGGTTGGTAGAGCAAAAAGGGATTGACTTGACGATGCAAGTCCTCGATCGCTTTTTGGCCTATACCGATTCTCAGTTTATTTTATTGGGAACAGGCGATCGCCATTACGAAACCCAAATGTGGCAGCTAGCCTCTCGCTACCGGGGACGAATGTCGGTGCAACTGCTGTACAATGATGCCCTATCTCGCCGAATTTATGCGGGTTGCGATGCGTTCTTAATGCCTTCGCGCTTTGAACCTTGCGGGATTAGTCAAATGCTGGCGATGCGCTATGGTTGCGTTCCCATTGTCCGGCGCACGGGTGGTTTAGTCGATACGGTATCGCACAACGATCCAAGCAAGCAACTGGGAACGGGTTATTGTTTTGACCGCTACGAAGCCTTAGACTTGTACACCTGCATGGTGAGAGCCTCTGAAGCGTTCCGCTTTAAGTCTGATTGGCAAAACCTGCAACAACGGGGAATGCAACAAGACTTTAGCTGGGAATTAAGCGCCAAAGAATACATCAAAGTCTATCGCGAAATTAAAGGCCTACCCCCAGAAGAACCCCAATCTTCTGAAGAACTGGCAAGCGTTTCTTAATCGTTAGCGATTGTTTTTTAAGGTGGGTTTAGCTGAACGCTTCGGCTAAACCCATTGTGCTTTAAATGACGCGTGCCAGAAACCGGGTTTCTTGCCAATTGTTCAAGCTGAAACCCTTTATTCTTCGTCGAGAAACCCGGTTTCTCAGGTCTTATGTAGAGCATCAAACCGCCGTTCAAGTTGGTTTTCCCGCCAAGGTTGCTGTTTGATTCGGCTCTTGTGCTTAGTATTTCTGGGCGTTTTGAATGGCTTGAATATATAACCCCGGATCTTCAGCAACCCACCCCAACGGCGAATTGTAGCGGACTTCAAAATGTAAGTGAGGTTCTGATAAGGCGCGAGTTCCCGTGGTTCCCACTGTCCCCAAGCGATCGCCCTGTTGCACCTGTTGCCCTGCTGCCACCGAGAGGGTCGCTAAATGAGCATAACGGGATTGACGACCCCCGGCATGATTAATCACCACCAGATTGCCATAGGCCCCGCGATCGCCCGCAAACGCCACCGTCCCTTCACCGACGGCTAAAACGGGCGTTCCGGTTGCGGCTTGTAACGCCACACCGCTATTAAACGAAACCTGAGAATTCAAGGGGTTGACTTGCCAACCATAACCCCGTGCAACTTCTACCACCTGGGGTAAAGGATAGCCCGATAGCTGGGTCAGCACTTGGGGGGCCGGACGACCTGGAGACCAATTCACCCCCGGTACAAAGGCAACCCTCAGATTCGTTTGACAGCCATTCACCTCAAAAAGCACATCAGGACGCACATTATAGGCTTCAGCAATCTCTGGTAACGTTTGTCCTGCCGGGACTTGAACCCGGATGCCATTATAAGGGGGAATTTCCAACTCTGTCCCAACCGGAGCCGTTCCCCCCTGCAAAACAGGATTCATTCCCATCAGGGTTGCTGGCATCAGGTTATATTTCTCAGCAATGCTCTCAATGGTTTCTCCCGCAGCCACCCGATGGCGGGTAAGGCGAGAGAGGGCGGGTTGTTGCGGACAGGTCGCGTTTTCTGAGGGTTGAGCGATCGCACTTAAGGACGGTACCAGACTTCCCAATAGCGCGATCGCACCCATTAGCCAGTGGATTTTGATCGTGACTAGCATTTGACAACAATTAACCTTTGGCTTTTGATTTACCTTCTTTTCGCAGTTTCTCTTTTTCTTTTTGTTTAGCGCGTTTGGCTTCCGCTTTAGCTGCTTTATCAGCCGCGATCGCAGCCAGTTTCACCTCTTCTTTCTCCTCTTCGAGTTTATCGAGATAGTAGGGGTAGCCGCCCAGGTAAACGCGGAACTCGCCATCTCGAATTTCTACAATTTTGTTGGCCACTTGAGAGATAAAGTAGCGGTCGTGAGAAACGAGAATTGCAGTTCCATCATAGTGCTGTAGCGCCTCCTCTAACATCTCTTTGGCTGGAATATCCAAGTGATTAGTCGGTTCATCCAGAATCAGCAAATTCGCAGGCTGTAAGAGCATTTTAGCCAGAGCCAGTCGCGCTTTTTCTCCACCGCTGAGAGCCTTAACTTGCTTAAACACCGTATCGCCGCTAAACAAAAATCGACCTAAAAGCGTGCGGACTTCTTCATTTTTCCAGTCGGGAACCTCATCATGAATGGTCTGCATGACCGTCTTTTCTAAATCCAGCGCTTCGGCTTGGTTTTGTTCAAAATAACTCGCAATGACATTGTGTTTCCCTAGTTCGACGGTTCCTTCTGTGGGTTGTTCCATGCCCATCATCAGGCGCAGGAGGGTAGATTTGCCGGAACCATTGGGGCCGAGAAAGGCAATGCGATCGCCTCTTTCAATCAGCAACTCCCCCCCTAAAAATAGAATCTTCTCATCATAGGTATGGGTCAAATCCTTAATAATCACCACTTCCCGACCGCTGCGAGGCGCGGGGAGAAAGCGGAAATGCAGGCTTCTTAAATCCCCTTCCGGAATTTCGATCCGCTCAATTTTCTCCAATTGCTTTTCTCGGCTTTTGGCTTGGGTGCTGCGGGTGGCGCTAGCCCGGAAGCGATCGACAAACACCTGCTGGCGTTCGAGTTCCTTCTGTTGGCGTTCGTAGGCGGTCATTTGGGCTTCCCGGTTTTCCGCCTTCTGTTGCAGGTAAGCCGAGTAATTGCCGAGATAGGTGGTGGATATGCCGCGTTCAGTTTCAACAATTTGCGTGCAGAGGCGGTCTAAAAATTCCCGGTCATGTGACACAATCACCATTGGGATAGTTAAACTCTTAAGATAGTTCTCTAACCATTCAATGGTTTCTAGATCGAGGTGGTTGGTGGGTTCGTCTAGCAGCAACAGATCCGGCGACTGAAGCAGGATTTTCCCAAGCTGCATCCGCATTTGCCAGCCACCGCTAAAAGCGCTCACCAGGCGATCGCTATCTTCTCGATCGAATCCCATTTCTGGTAACATCTTCTCAATTTGAGCCTCTAGGCCGTAACCATCCAAGGCTTCAAACTGACGTTGGAACTTATCAAGCTGATGAATCAGACGATCGAGTTCCTCTGGGCTAGCCGACTCCATCTGTCGCTGCACCCGCATCAGTTCGTGCTGAACGTGGTTGGCTTGTTGAAAAACTTTCCAGAACTCCTCACGCACTGTACAACCCGGATCGACATCAAACTCTTGAGTCAAGTAAGCAATGTGCAAACTCGCAGGTCGAATCATCTCGCCACTGGTGGGTTCCTCTTCACCTGCGATGATTTTCAGTTGGGTCGATTTCCCGGCCCCATTGACCCCCACCAAACCGACGCGATCGCCCGGTTTGACTTCCCAGTTAATATCTTTTAGGACTTCACCCGTTGAGTATGTTTTACTGATGTGTTCGAGTCGCAGCATGAGGTTCTCCAATTGCTTTGCTGAGGTGAGAATACCAGGCGGTACAGTTGCGCCAGCGAACCGCCAGCCAACGGTCGCCATCGGTTTACTCGCCAGTCTAAAAGAGCAATTCCCGGAGAGATTTAAGAGCGAGTTTCGCACCGAGTTTGACTCGGAGACATCGGATCGCTCCGCGAATGCTATAGCCTGCGGTAATAGATCTGCGGGCATGGCTTCGTCAAGGTTTTGCCAACGCAAATTGCCCCTCGCCATTGCCCGAATCTGGAGCGCTAGTTTCCAGTTCGTTGCAATAAATCTTAATTATAAAGCGTGGGTTCCTCACCCTGTTGCGATTTTGGCAGAGTCCTAGAGCAAATCGCTCAATCTCTCAAAACCTCAACTGGAATTCGGTAGTCTTACGAAGTTTTTGACGAACTGGGTGCCTTTTACAACAGGGTCAATGTAAACTAATGTAACGAATATCCGAAATTAATGCTTCGATCTTTGAAGCGTTAGATTTGGGTTCGTGACTCGACTTGACCTAGGTTAATGTAACTTTTCGGTTAATTCTCAACTGTCCTGACGCGCCTCAAACTGATTTAATCAGGAGCTTACCTATGATCAAAATTTGTTTGTACCTTAAAGAAGATCCTGATAGCAGGTCAACGAAAAAAATCTTAGAATGCAGTAGAGTTCCCGCAATGGGTGAATTTATTGATTTTGAATATAACCTCTATAGAGTGTTTTTAGTCTGCCATCAACCCTACAATAGCGGCTATGAGGCATCCGTTGCGGCCCTAAAAACCAGTTGGGATTCTTGCGAAAGTTTACTGCACAGCCAAGAAAAAACTTGCCAGACTCATTAAATTAACGCTTTGGTGATTTACCTAATCCGATAAACCCGATTCCCCCTAGTTCTAAAACTAGGGGTTTTTTGTCCTTTTGAAAAGCTCAAACTTCCAAGATTCAATCGATGAGAAACCGCAGCGAATCGTCCGGCTTGCTGAGTGCGTAACCGTACATCAACCCGCATTCGCTGAAATTGCGCGTTAAGCTAGTAAGTTATCGAGGTGCCAATATTTAAACTTTATAAATACTCCCCCTATGCTCGCTCGCATCAAAGATATCGCTGCTGAATTAGCCCCCCGCCTGATTGAAATTCGCCGTCACATTCATGCCCACCCCGAACTGAGCGGCCAAGAGTACCAAACGGCCGCCTATGTTGCCGGGGTTCTCTCATCAGTGGGTTTGCACGTTGAAGAGGCGGTTGGCAAAACTGGGGTGATTGGCGAGCTAAAAAGTAGCGGTAGCGATCGCCGTCTCCTTGCCATCCGTACCGATATGGACGCTTTGCCCATTACAGAACAGGCCGTTTTGGATTTTGCCTCGCGCCAAACCGGAATTATGCACGCTTGCGGCCATGACGTACACACTACAGTCGGTTTGGGAACGGCAATGGTTTTATCCCAATTGAGGGAGGCTTTACCGGGCACCGTACGCTTTTTGTTTCAACCGGCTGAGGAAATTGCTCAAGGTGCAAGCTGGATGGTGCAAGATGCGGCAATGGAAAATGTTAATGCGATTTTAGGGGTGCATGTGTTCCCCTCCATTCCCGCCGGAAGTATTGGCGTCCGCTACGGGGCGCTAACGGCAGCCGCCGATGAGCTAGAGATTGCGATTTTAGGGGAATCGGGTCATGGCGCTCGACCCCATGAAGCGATTGATGCCATTTGGATCGCCGCCCAGGTGATTACGAGCTTGCAACAGGCGATTAGCCGCACCCAGAATCCCTTGCGTCCGGTGGTATTAACGATCGGTCAGATTACGGGAGGACGCGCTTCTAATGTAATTGCCGATCGCGTTCGCTTGGTGGGCACGGTGCGATCGCTCCATCCTGAAACCAGCGCGAATTTGCCCAGTTGGATTGAGAAGATTGTGGCGAATGTTTGCCAAACCTACGGCGCTCGCTACGAGCTGAACTATCGGCGAGGCGTTCCTTCGGTGCAAAATGACCCGCAATTGACTCAACTGGTGGAGGAAGCGGCGCGAGAGGCCTGGGGGAGCGATCGCGTTCAGATTCTCCCGGAACCTTCTTTAGGCGCAGAAGATTTTTCTCTGTTTCTCGAACACGCACCCGGTACGATGTTCCGGCTAGGGGTGGGATATCCAAACCGAGTGAATCATCCCCTGCATCACCCCCTCTTTGAAGTGGATGAGTCGGCAATTGTCATTGGAGTGGTGACGCTGGCGTATTCCGCCTATAAATATTGGTTGAGCTGAGGGCGAAGGTTTCTTTCTCTAGGGGGATGGAATTAGCGCGTGTTTATTCGTACAATTTCCTGCAACAAGAGCGCGATCGCATTGAGCTTTGACTAAACCCAATTTAAGGGGTTCAGTTGTTCTCGCCAAAATAATCATTGTTTTCAATTACGATTACCCTTTGGAAATTTAAGATATAGGTACTTATGTCTGCATCCCAACCCCTGAAAGGAACTGAGTTGATTGATTGTGCAAAAGCCAATGCTAAACAAGGGATTGAAGCTGCTACCGAGTTATGCGGTTATGGCAGCGATTTCAACACTTTTAAGCAAGAGTTAAAAAGAGCTTGTCAAGACATTGGCGTGCAAGTTAACGAACTTAGCGATTTAATTACCGATCAACAGACTGTTCAGCGGATGGGGGGGATTGAAGTGGCTCCCGATACCCCATCTCAACTTTGATCTGAATTGTGGAAACGATCGTGCAAAGCGACTTCAACTTGAGACGGAATTGCAGCCATTTTTTGCTCTAATTGGGCAAGGGCGCTATCCACTTTCTCTTGTAATTCAATCAGTTGTCGCTGTTGGAGGTTTCCCCATTGAGGCAGTTGATTGATGAACTGTTGTAAATCGATAATAACGCTGGTTAAGCTTTCAATTTGACTCAGTTCGGGACGCTGTTTAAATTGTTCGGTTAAGCGATCGATTTGATGTTTAATGGGGGCGATGGATTGCTCAATCGTTTGTTGCTGTTGATGCAATTTATCTAAGGTGGCAACCAACCCATTGAGATCGAGTTCTGAGGACGCTAGAGACAATTCCCTGGAGGAAGGATCTGAGATCCGAACCGTCTCTAAACGCTGCTCTGTCTGCCCTAGCGCTTTTTTTAACCGACGGGCGTGCAAGCGGAATCCACGGCGACGGTTAATCCAGTTCAACACCAGAGAAGCAGTTAGCGGCACCAGACTATAAAAGAGCTGTTGGGTAATCGAGGTCGCAATTAACCCCAAGATCGCTAGGAAAATGGCGATCGCTTCAGCAATTTCTAACCGCGATAGATGCTTCATTTTGACAGGTCTGACTTTGGGCTAAACCCAGTTTAAAGTATCCGCACAGACGAGATCGACCTTTTAAGAGGGTTAAGCTCAGAAAAACTTCCGAAAGTTGCTTAAGGCACATAAAGTCTTTAACCAATATCCGCAAAAATACACAGCGAGGTTAAAACTCGATCGAAGGGTTGAAGCTCCATGCGTGTCGAATGTACGGTCGCAAAAAAATTTATAAGCTTTTTAGAATAAGTCTATGAGCATAGCAAACTCAGTTAACGATGGGCGTCTTTCAGGTTAAAAGCTCAAGGCGATCGCAGTTGTTTTAGTTCATCGGCCTTGAATCCGGCAATAATAAAAAGGAGATAGCAATTGACTAAACCTTTGACCCATTTAATCAACCCCACTCACAACCTGCAAGCAATTTTGGCGTCTAATCGATTAGATCCAAGCTGTTTACCCACGATTTTGGGGTCAAGCAAGGCAGATTGTTGGGTTTGCCCGAACGAGTTGGAGTTGGTGAAGGGTCTGCGCGATCGCGCTATTGATGTATTACTGTTGGATGTAGAACTGCTGCACAAACAAACTCAATCCCTGTGTTGGCGCGTGCAGAACCTCTACCCCGACTTAAAAATTGTTCTTGTAGGGACTCAGGCTAGCGAATTGGCTAACCACAACTGGGTGTATGAATTCCCAGAGGTTTCAGTGATTTGCTTATCCCCTCACTCTGAGTTATCGCACCTTCCATCCGAGTTTCCTATGTCGCCCGATCCAAACTCTGAGACTTCTTTCTCTCCTGCCTCTGGGGGATCTTATACAGACTTTGTTGTCGGTGCTGCAATTTTTGACTTGAACGGTTTGCCCAGAGAATATTTAATTGCAGAGGAAATCAATAACATGAGTTGGGTGCAGACCATTTTCCAAGCCTTGGGTCTGCGATCGCTCCTGATGTCTTCTCTCCAACTCGAAGGCTTTCACCATGCCACCATCCACTCTAAAGGGTATAGTGCCGTAATTGTCAAGCAAAAAAGTCAATACACCGCCTTGCTAGTGCGCGTCAAAGAACGGAACCTGATGACAGAAGCCTTTGTCAACTGGGCGCAAAACTTCGATCCAGAACTTTTAAAAGTCAACCCTCTGTTTCGCCTAGCCTAGAACCCAAAAAGGGAGAGATTCTGATGAACCTCTCCCCAAAGCGGATTTTTATAGTAGCTGAACCATTTTTTAAAAACGATATTCTCAACGAATCAAAATTTAAATCCAAATGGGAGGGAATTTAATGGAAACCCTTCCCCCGCAAACAGTCTATGACTCTTCACGACGATCGTTAGTTGGCGTATTCGGAGACGAATTGTAAAGCGCATCTAACTGTTCGCGAGCATCTTCCACCGTAATCGAGCGCATAATCAGCAAAGGCTCATTAATCACATTCCCCGTATCATCTAAAAACTCAGGATGAGGAACAGGACGGCGAGAGAGAACCGAACCATTCCCATAAGCATTTTGACCCATTCCTGAGAAACCCGATGGTGCAGAGTAGCTGCGCGTTGATTCCAGCCCTAGAGTTAGCAAGCTGCGAATCAAATTGCCAACCGCTAAAATGGCGAGAACAGAAAATGCCAAAATATAGAGCAGGTGTAACATAAAAGGTTCCTCCAAACCAGAGTGTTATTCACAAATATGAGCAACCCATAAACCCAGGCAATAGACGCATCGCAACAGTTTTGACTCTGCATCATCTCGCCTTCAGGAGGGAAAGCGATTACTGCTGTTGAATGCGAGTCGCTTGTTCTTGCCGACACCGCATCGCCACTTGCCAGCATTCCGTTACCAGTTGGTGCCAAGGCATCAATGTTGCCGTTTCAATGCCAACTTGACCCTGAGTTGCCTTAAACAGCATTTGCGCTGCACTGACTTCCCCTTGTGCCTGTTTAACTCGCTCTAGCAAGTCGGTTTGTTCGGCGTCGCTCAGAAAAGAGATCTCCTGAACTTCTAGCATAGAACGCGATCGCGCAAACCAATACTGAAAATCTTCAAGCAGAGGTTGCAATACCGACTTCAGTAGCTCTGGGTCAGGCGGATTCGAGTTAAACATCAAACTAAAACGAATGACTAAGCTTATCTCATAATCTTAACCTGATTTACGTTTTGTTACATTTTGCCTGAAATTTCTTTATTTTCGATCGCCTCAACAGGAACATCCTCAAATCGGTAAGATAGAGCTATAGCCGACTGCTGAGTCAAACCCCTCAGCTTTCGCTCTCAGCTTGCTGCCTTTCAATCCCCAACCGTAGTGCTATCCCTAGTGCTGCGTCAGGATACAAAGTCACCCAGACGATGGAATAAGTGAAACAACCCATGCCCGCTTCCGAACTCCAAGAAGTCCAACAGCCAACTGCCCCAATACATCTTCCTCGTACCAGTGAATCGGAAACCCTCAAAAAAATCCGTCACACAACCTCTCACATAATGGCAATGGCGGTGCAAAAGCTGTTTCCCAAAGCACAGGTGACAATTGGCCCCTGGATTGAAAACGGCTTTTATTACGACTTCGATCATCCCGAACCCTTCAGCGAAAAAGACCTGAAGGCGATCAAAAAAGAGATGATCAAAATCATCAACCGCAAACTGCCCGTCATTCGCGAAGAAGTCAGCCGCGAAGAAGCCAAACAGCGGATCGAACAAATTAAAGAACCCTACAAACTCGAAATCCTCGACGACATCAAAACCGAACCCATCACCCTCTACCATCTCGGCGAAGAATGGTGGGACTTGTGCGCCGGCCCCCACTTAGAAAATACCGGAGAACTGCACCCCAAAGCCTTCGACATTGAAAGCGTCGCCGGGGCTTATTGGCGCGGAGATGCTACCAAAGCCCAACTTCAGCGCATTTATGGCACCGCTTGGGAAACCCCCGAACAACTTGCAGAATACAAGCGACGCAAAGAAGAAGCCCTCAAACGCGATCACCGCAAATTAGGTAAAGAACTGGGTTTGTTTGTCTTCTCCGATCTCGTGGGGCCGGGTTTGCCCCTGTGGACGCCCAAAGGCACCACCATCCGCCAGTTGCTAGAAGAGTTCCTCAAACAGGAACAAGTCAAGCGCGGCTATCAGCAAGTCGTCTCGCCTCACGTCGGCAGAGTTGAGTTATTCAAAAAATCGGGTCACTGGCAAAAATATAAAGATGACCTGTTTCCGATGATGGGCGAATCGGAAGAGGAAGGTTTTGTCCTCAAGGCGATGAACTGCCCCTTCCACATCCAAATCTATCAAAGCGACTTGCGTTCATATCGCGAGTTACCCATGCGCCTAGCTGAATTTGGCACTGTTTACCGTTACGAACAATCGGGAGAACTGGGGGGGTTAACGCGGGTACGCGGCTTTACCCAAGATGACTCGCACCTGTTTGTCACGCCAGAACAGCTAGACGAGGAATTTATGAATGTGGTGGACTTAACCCTATCGGTGTTTAAGACGCTGCGTTTAAGTAACTTTAGGGCGCGGTTGAGTTTCCGCGATCCGGAGTTGAAGGATAAATACATTGGTTCTGATGAGGCTTGGGATAAGGCCCAAAGCGCGATTCGTCGGGCGGTGGAAACCTTGGGGATGGAACATTTTGAGGGCATTGGCGAGGCCGCCTTTTATGGCCCCAAACTCGATTTCATCTTCCGCGATGCCTTGGATCGCGAGTGGCAGTTGGGAACGGTACAGGTAGACTACAACTTACCCGAACGCTTCAATTTAGAGTATGTGGCTGAAGATGGGACGCGCAAGCGTCCGGTGATGATTCACCGCGCCCCCTTTGGCTCAATTGAGCGTTTGGTGGGTATCTTAATTGAAGAGTATGCGGGGGATTTCCCGTTGTGGTTAGCGCCCGTGCAGGTTCGCCTGTTCCCCGTTAGCGATACTCAGCGCGATTTTGCCTACCAAGTCGCCAATCAAATGCGAAGCTTGGGGATGCGGGTTGAGGTGGATGCTAGCGGCGATCGCCTTCCTAAGATGATCCGCAATGGCGAGAAGGAGAAAATCCCCGTCATGGCAGTCATTGGGGCGAAGGAGGTTGAGTCTAATACCCTTAGCGTTCGTATCCGGGAAGCTGGGAAGGAGTCGCAAGATTTAGGCGCAATTACCGTATCTGAAGTGATTGAACGGTTGCAAGCAGCCATTGGCGATCGCACTCGTTTCTAATTCACCGAGGGGCTAACTTAGCCCCTTTTTTAATGGATTTCTGACTTTTGGGGCGTCTCGCTGCTAACGTATACGGTTGTAGCGGTTGGATCGTCTTCTGGGGGATGGGCTTTTCTCACCGAACGAATCGCGATCAGGGCTTCTTTAATCACCACCGCCGTTGGAACGGCGACGATCACCCCCAACAGTCCGCCAATTCTGACACCCGTTAAAATCGAGACAAATACCCAAAAGGGATTTAACCCCGTGACGCTGCCTAAAACTCGCGGGGCAATAATATTCTCCACAATTTGCTGCACGATTAACGAGACGGCTAAGACTTGCAGGGCTAACCCAATATTTTGTAACGCAACTAGCAGAGTAACGGTAATAATCCCCACAGTTCCCCCAAAGGGAACCAACGCCATTAACCCAACGGTTAAGCCAAACAATAGACCAAAGGGAACTTTCAGCCACAGGAATAGCGAGGTTAACCCTAAGCCCATACAGGTAGCTAAGATAATTTGTCCAATAAAGTAGTTTTGGAAGCTGAGGCGCAGAGTATCGGAAAAAGGTTTTTGAATCCGACTGGGCAGCCATTCAATAATACTGTCCCAAATATCGTTACTGTGTTGTAACAGATAAAAGGTCAACACGACGGTTAGCAAAACATCGAGTAAGCGGACGACGGTTAAGACCGTTAGGCTTAAGGTGAGGTTGAGGGCTTGTCCGGCTAACCGCTGCAATTCAACTTTCAGGCGGGTGTTAATTTGCGGAATCACCCCATCTAGGCTGATCGGTAATCCTAATGCTTCGATGCGGTCGTCTAACATCATAATTTGCCGCTGTCCTGAATCGATGAGTTCGGGCAGGCGGGCGACGAGTTGTTGCGCTTGGGTTAGGGCTAGGGGAAATAAGGTTAAACCCAGTCCCAGTAAAATTAAGAGGGCACACAGGAAAACCAAAACGGCGGCTTGACCCCGTTTTGCGCCTTGTTTTTCTAGCCAACTGACGGGATAGTTGAGTAAAAAGGCGAGTAGGGCGGCGACTAGCAGAATGACGAATAAAGATTCAAAATAGCCAAAGATTTCCGATAAAGCCCAAGCGTTGAGAACGGCTAAGGGGGCTGCAAGGGCGATCGCCAACAGGCGGGACAAGGGTGTAAATGCTTCCCACCACTGTAAGAGTTTGCTTTTGGGTGTGGATGAACCAGGATTAACCATGAAATCCTTATAAACGGTTGATCGATTCTATGTTTATTATCTTGAACTCAGTCCGAATCGAGCATGGTTCGTTAAGCTGAGTTTTCCTAGGGCGATCGCAGGTTAAAATAATGGGGTGATATTTGGTGCAGGGCGATACGCGTGGACGGTGAGGATCGAGAAGTTATTGAAGTTGAAGGTCAATCGCAAAGACTCGATCGCTATCTAGCAGAGACTTTACCGGATTTATCCCGTTCTCGCATTCAAAAGTTGATTGAAGACGGTCAGGTTGAGGTTAACGGGCAAGTTTGTACTTCAAAAAAGCTTTTGGTCAGTCAGGGCGATCGCCTTCAGGTCACAATTCCAGAGGTTCAAATCCTCGATCGACTCATCCCTGAAGATATTCCCCTCGATATCCTCTATGAAGATAGCGATTTGCTGATTGTCAATAAGCCTGCGGGTTTAGTGGTGCATCCCGCCCCCGGTCACGAACGCGGGACTCTGGTTAACGCCATTTTAGCCCATTGTCCCGACCTGGCAGGCATCGGCGGCGAGAAGCGACCGGGCATTGTCCATCGTTTAGATAAGGATACGACTGGGGCGATTGCGATCGCCAAGAATGACTTTAGCCTCAATCACTTGCAAGGGCAAATTCAAGCCAAAACCGCCAGAAGGGAATATTTGGGCGTGGTTTACGGCGCGCCAACCGCAGCTAGCGGTACGATCGATCGACCCATTGGACGCCATCCGGTGGATCGCAAAAAGATGGCGGTTGTCCCGATCGAACGCGGGGGACGATCGGCGGTGACGCATTGGCAGGTTCGGGAACGTTTAGGCAACTATACGTTAATGCACTTTCAACTGGAAACGGGGCGAACCCATCAAATTCGCGTTCACTGCGCGGCGATCAAACATCCTATTGTGGGCGATCCGGAGTACAGTTCGGGGCGATCGGTGGGGGTGAATCTTCCCGGACAGGCGCTACATGCTTGGCGTCTGCAACTCCAGCATCCCATATCGGGGGAAACGGTGGAGGCGATCGCGCCTTTACCCGCAAGCTTCACCACGCTGCTGCAAGTCCTCAGACGCCGCTTAACGACTTTGGGATAACACTCAATTTTGAGAAGTTGAACCTCAGTTCATAATTTCAGTTACACCGATAACAAATTCAACCCAATTTTTACTCAATAGATGAATAAATATTAAA
Source organism: Geitlerinema calcuttense NRMC-F 0142 (assembly GCF_030285425.1). Classification (NCBI taxonomy): domain Bacteria; kingdom Bacillati; phylum Cyanobacteriota; class Cyanophyceae; order Geitlerinematales; family Geitlerinemataceae; genus Geitlerinema; species Geitlerinema calcuttense. Next base: position 23,535 of record NZ_JASVEJ010000012.1, read on the forward strand.
TCCTTCCTCATTTATGAAAGAGGCAGAAGGGCGTGAAATGAAGTAGCAGTCAGAGAAGCCCGCGTCAAGGGCTAAATTCCTCTGGCGATCGAGCTTACAAAACTTAATGAACTTATTTTACTTTTTGGGGATTTCACCAGAGAAATAGACAACCTAAACCTTGACAGATTCAAGCTTACTTTACAACCTCTTAATATTAAGCCAACTTTACTTTTCGCAACAAAAATCAGTATTTCCCCCTTGTGTAAAAGGAGCTGAGAAGTTTTAATAACACTAACGAGGTCGGACTTTGAATCGGTTCGGATTTCATTAAACCTCTCAGATATCAAGTCACTTTTTCTCAGAATTCCGCCTATTTTGTATCAAATTATTGCAACCCTTGGGGGCTTTTCTAATTTGGTCTGGGTTTGGCATGGCATTCGTCAAGCAACGAACGTCAATGCAGCCCCCATGCAGTGGCTTGGATGGGAGAGCGATCGCGCCGATCTCAACTTCAGGAGATATCAAACCTGCTGGATGCTTGTGCCAGAGTCCTCAGCCGCGATCGCATTAATGGTCTTTTCTAGCCCTTGACTCAAACTCAAGCGATAGGAAGGCGGGCGTTTAGAAATTTCGAGTTCTTGCGCCTACTGACCACTTATCGCTTTTAGGCCTTGTGAGATACTACTAAACGGAGCTTTTCGGTAATGAGCAATCTTGTAAGAGAGCGGTTTGGTCTGAGCGAGTTCGATAGCCCCAAAGTGGAACTGCGATCGCCCTGGACAGAAGACGATCTGCAAAAGGTTTTTCGTGCAGCTTATCAACAAATTTTTGGGCGAATTAGCGTTTACGCCAAAGACCAATTTATCAATGCAGAGTCATTGCTGCGAAATGGCAAAATTACAGTCCGGCAATTTATCCAAACCTTGGCTAAATCCGAATTTTACCGGGAGTGCTTTTTTCATAACAACTCCCAGGGTCGGTTTATCGAGCTAAACTACAAGCATTTATTAGGGCGCGCCCCCTACGACCAGTCAGAAATTGCCTACCACGTCGATCTGTACGTAACCCAAGGCTATGATGCCGATATTGATTCCTATATCTATAGCGAAGAATACGATCGCGCCTTTGGTGATTCCGTAGTGCCTTACTACCGAGGATTTAGCTCGCTTCCCGGTCAAAAAACAGTCGGTTACAATCGCTTCTTTCGTCTCTATCGCGGCGATGGTAATAGCGATAATGCCCAATTTGGCGGTAAAGGCGCTCGGCTGCGAACCAATTTATCGATGAATTTGGCAAACTCGATTTCTCCTCCAACTGGTGCGATTGAGTCTGCTGACTTCAGGGGCGGTACCTTAGCCAATCCTTCGGCGCGTTCGGACAACCGGATGTTTAAAATTGAGGTGGTGCAAGGACCGGTTGGCAAAACGGCTCCGATTCGCTTCAGCAAACAGGTTTATACGGTTGCTTATGACCAACTCTCTACAAAATATCAAGAGATTCATAAGCGCGGCGGTCGAATTGTCAATATTGCGGCTGTGTAGCTTTCCCGAACAGGTGACTGGTTAGAGTCGATCCTTGTCCTTTGTTGGTGAAACTAGAAGCGACGCAGATAAGTTTCGATTTATCTGCGCGTTTTTTCTATGGCTGTAGCCATAACGCTGAGGACAAGTTAGAACGGCGATTCTCCGGTGGAGAGGCTTTTAGCTAAACATATCGCAACTCTAGACCCTCATCAAGCCTAGATGACGCTCTCTGAGCGCTGCTAAATCTAAGGTGGCGTTTGCCATTGGATCTTGGACTGGGACTTATAGCTTCCAGCCCGATTTTTGTCGTGAGTATTTGTTACTATCAAAGCTTAAGAAAATCTAAAAGTTGCCTTCCAGAAAGATGAGCAAAAATACTTGTCTTTGTTAAGAAATATGTACATTTGGGGTCCAGCTTTCCAGGATTACGAAGCGGATAGGGATTTAAGTTAGTCAAGAGTGAATATTTTTTACAAAACTTAATGCAAAAAGCCTTGAGAGCATTGTATAAAAGTAACCTGGAGGGGATAAACGATCGCTCCAAAGTTCAACAAAGGCTCAGTATCATTAAGCTTGCTGTTTCACAAACAAATGTGAAAATCTCTCAGAAACCGATCGGTTTCAGTGGTAAGATTCTCAGAATTGAGTCAAGCCACAATAGCCAAAGATGAATTTTGAGCAGTCGTAACTATCTGACTCCAAAAAGCTGATCCAACAGCTATAAACTGGCTTAACAAAATCCCACTAAATTTTTGCAAGTAGGAGATTGAATTCATGTTAGACGCATTCGCCAAGGTCGTTTCTCAGGCTGATGCAAAGGGCGAGTTCCTGAGCAGCGCTCAACTCGACGCCCTCACCAACATGGTGAAAGAAGGCAACAAGCGCCTAGACGTTGTTAACCGGATCACCAGCAACGCTTCTACCATCGTTTCCAACGCTGCTCGCGCGTTGTTTGAAGAGCAACCCCAACTGATCCAACCCGGTGGAAATGCTTACACCAACCGTCGTATGGCAGCTTGCTTGCGCGACATGGAAATCATCCTCCGCTATGTCACCTATGCTGCGATCGCAGGTGATTCTAGCGTTCTAGACGACCGCTGCTTGAATGGTCTCCGTGAAACCTACCAAGCTCTGGGCGTACCCGGTGGTTCGGTTGCTGCTGGCGTTCAAAAAATGAAAGACGCAGCAATTCAAATCGTTAACGACCCCAGCGGCATCACCCAAGGTGACTGCTCTCAGTTAGTTTCTGAATTAGCTGGCTACTTCGATCGTGCAGCTTCTGCTGTTGCTTAGTCTACGTTAACTCTTTGAACTCAAGTACAAAACTAATTTTAGGGAGATCTCTCAACGATGAAAACTCCGATTACTGAAGCAATCGCCGCTGCTGATACCCAAGGACGTTTCCTCGGTAACACCGAACTCCAAGCGGTTAACGGTCGTTTCGAGCGTGCTGTTGCCAGCATGGAAGCTGCTCGCGCTCTGACCAACAAAGCTCAAAGCTTGATCGATGGCGCTGCTAACGCAGTTTATCAGAAGTTCCCCTACACCACTCAAATGCAGGGTGCTAACTACGCTTCTGACTCTCGTGGCAAATCCAAGTGCGCTCGTGACATCGGCTACTACCTCCGCATGGTTACCTACTGCTTAGTTGCAGGTGGAACCGGTCCTATGGATGAGTACCTGATTGCTGGTTTAGACGAAATCAACCGCACCTTCGACCTATCTCCTAGCTGGTATGTTGAAGCCCTCAAGCACATCAAAGCGAACCACGGTTTGAGCGGACAAGCGGCTAACGAAGCCAACACCTACATCGACTACGCGATCAACGCCCTGAGCTAAACGTCGGTCGTGTTGCCCGGAAAGGTATGCAGGTGCTAGCAAATGAGTTAGTAACTGTTTATCTCTCCGGGCATTGTTTTATCTATCGATGCACAGCAATTGGGAGGTTAAAACATGGCAATTACAGCAGCAGCATCAAGACTGGGAACGTCCGCTTTCTCAGATATGGCAAAAGTTGAACTGCGCCAGAACTGGACGAAAGCCGATGTAGAAATGGTGATTCGTGCCGCTTACAGGCAACTGCTTGGCAACGACTATTTAATGGCATCTGAACGCCTAACGAGTGCCGAATCTTTGCTCAGAGATGGTAACATCAGCGTCCGCGAGTTCGTGCGCTGCGTCGCCAAGTCAGAGCTGTATAAAACAAAGTTTTTCTACAACAATTTTCAGACTCGGTTTATTGAACTGAACTACAAGCATCTGTTAGGGCGCGCTCCCTACGATGAAGCAGAGGTGATTTATCACCTCGACTTGTACCACAACGAAGGTTACGACGCTGAAATCGACTCCTACATCGATTCAGAAGAGTATACCTCCAATTTTGGGGACAATATCGTTCCTTACTATCGGGGATTTGCGACCCAACCCGGTCAAAAAACGGTTGGTTTTAACCGGATGTTCCGCCTGTACCGGGGCTATGCCAACAGCGATCGCGCTCAAGTTGAAGGCACCAGCTCTCGCCTCGCCCGCGAACTCGCCAGAAACAGCGCTTCTTCCATCGTTGGACCATCGGGCAGCAACCCCAACTGGGCATTCCGCGCATCGGGCGACCTCGCACCGCGTCAGACCCTCGGAAATGCAGTGGGTGAAGGCGATCGCGTTTATCGCATCGAAGTCACCGGCGTCCTTTCCCCCGGCTATCCTAAAGTCCGTCGCAGCAGCACCGCCATTTTTGTCCCCTACGAACGACTCTCCAGCAAAATGCAAGAGTTACAGAAAACTGGGGCAAAAATCGTCAGCATTAGCCCAGCGTAACCTTAACGTTGAGCCAGATGCCAATCAGCGAAAAATTTCTGTAGGAGATATCAGAATCATGCGTGGTCAGACCGTTGTTGGTACAGGTGGATTGAACTCCGCAGCTAGCCGGATGTTTCGCTACGAAGTCGTCGGCTTGCGCCAAAACCAAAGCACCGATCGCAATAAATATCCTATTCGCAGTAGCGGTAGTGTTTTTATTACCGTTCCCTACGACCGCATGAACGAAGAAATGCAACGCATTTCTCGCCTCGGCGGTCGGATTGTTAATATTGAACCGATGACGGCAGAATCTGCCCTCAAGCCTGATAGCGAAAGCAAAGGAAAAGCGGCAAAAGCGAAAAAATCTGAATAAGCTTTAACTGCCATTGTCCGAACGCCAGCATTCGCCCGCATAGCCCTTAAAACTTGTAACTGAGCCAAATATGTCAGAGCCTAGTCTTGCAACCGACGTTGCAGCACCTCAGCTAACCGTTGAACAGGCGATCGCGAATCTGCGCCATCAGGACACGAGTCTCCGCTATTACGCCGCTTGGTGGCTTGGAAAATTCCGCATCCAAGACCCGGCCGCAGTTGATGCCCTTATACTTGCCCTGACGGACGAAGAAGACCGTACAGAGTTGGGAGGGTATCCGCTGCGGCGCAATGCAGCCCGTGCTTTGGGAAAGCTGGGCGACCCGCGAGCCGTTCCAGAACTCATTCAATGCTTGACCTGTTCGGACTTCTACGTTCGAGAAGCCGCAGCCCAAGCCTTGGGACAGCTTCAAGATCGACGTGCAGTTGAGCCTTTGATGCATTTGCTCTCTGGTGGCGTCGAAGCCAATCAACAGGTTCCGGGCCGCCCTCACCTAACCCAGCCCTGCGAAGCCGTCATGGAAGCCTTGGGACAACTCCAAGCCACAGAAGCGATCGCGCTGATTCAACCCTTTACAGCCCATCTTGTAGAACGAGTACGCTACGCCGCCGCGCGAGCCATGTACCAGTTGACAGGAGAGGCTTTTTATGCTGAGAAGCTGATTCAAGCCCTCGCCGGAGCTGACCTGAAACTCCGTCGCGTTGCCCTATCAGACCTCGGCGCTACTGGCTACCTACCCGCAGCCGATGCGATCGCCCAAGCGCCCGTAGAAAATAGCTTTAAACTCCTCGCCCTCAAAGGCATCCTCGAACATCAAGTGGGTCAAAGCTCCTCTGGCGAGCTAACCGATGCCACCATCCGAGTCATGCATCTGATGGACTCCTTACTCTAGGAGCATCAAACGCTATTTCCCTAGAGTCAAATCGAGATCGAGAATTAATCACGCTATGACTCTGTTGTGCGAGCCTATGTCCCAGACCGAACGACAACTCATCCAAGCCGTAGAACAAGCCGATACCCCCCAGCGCCTTGTCCAGGCCGTCCAAGCCCTCAGCCAAGCGCAAACCCAAGCCGCGATTCCTACCCTAATCGCGGTTTTGGGCTATAACAATCCCGGCGCAGCGTTAGCTGCCGTAGATGGCTTAGTTCAACTCGGCGAAGTTGCCGTTACCCCCATCTTGCAACAGCTTGATGGCTATAACTACGGGGCAAGAGCCTACGCAACTCGCGCCCTCGCGGCGATCGCCGATCCGCGAGCCTTAGAAGTCTTACTTCAGGCCGCGCAATTTGACTTTGCACCCAGCGTCCGCCGCGCCGCCTGTAAAGGGTTGGGAATGCTCAACTGGCAGCAACTCGCCCCCGAAGCCCTGCTTGCAGCCCAAACAGAAGCTTACCAAGCCCTCCTCACCATTGCCCAAGACCCCGACTGGGCAATTCGCTATGCCGCAGTTGTCGGCCTGCAAGCCCTGGCGCTGAAGAGCGGTTCAGAGATTCGCACCCCCATCGCCCAACAGCTTGAAACCTTGCTCAATACCGAGCAAGACCTGAGCGTGCGATCGCGAATCCAACTCGCCAGCCAGCAACTCCACCCTCCTACAGTTCGCGCCTAAACCTATACCCAAAATAGGAAACAACACCATGTCCATACCCCTTCTCAACATCACCCCCGTAACCCAAAACCAGCGCGTCGAAGGTTACGAAGTGGGCAACGAAGACACCCCCATCATCTATCGGCTCTCCGCAGCCACCACAGACACCGACATTAACGAACTGATTTGGGCCCTCTATCGCCAAATCTTCAGCGAACACCTCATCCTCGACAGCTACCGCCAACCCAACCTCGAATCCCAACTTCGCAACCGCGCCATCACCGTCCGCGAATTTGTCCGAGGCCTTGGAAAATCCGACGTATACCGTCGCTTAGTTGGCGAAACCAACTCCAACTATCGCCTCGTCGATATCACCTTCAAGCGCCTTCTCGGACGCGCCACCTACAACAAAGACGAGCAAATCGCCCAATCCATCATCATCGCCACCCAAGGCTTAAACGGCTTCATCGACAGCATCGTTGATAGCGAAGAATACACCCAAAACTTCGGCGACGACATCGTTCCCTACCAACGCCGTCGATTCAAAGAACGCCCCTTTAACCTCGTTAACCCCCGCTACAGCGACTACTGGCGCACCCGTCAAATCAACCTCGAAGGCAGCTACTACCAAGTGCGCCTCGCCGGCCAAGGCAACCCCGACAAACGCGTTGCTCGTCGTTCCGTCCCCGATACCTTCTTCCAAATGGCTCGCGGATTGACCCCCACCGGCGTAAACTATCAACAAATGGCAGACCGCGCCAGCAACTACGTCAGAAATAACCCCCTTCTGGACACCACGCGGGAAATTGAAAATCAACCCCTCGTTGGTCGGAACAATGTTGCTTTACCCTACCGCTATCTGCCAACCACACCTAAATCCTAGGTGCGGACAGCTTTGAGTCCCGCTCAAACTTAATCTTTGAGCGCCCTCAACGGATTGCTTAACGCCAAAAATCCATTATTACAAGCACATCATGTCCATCCCTTTACTTACTTACAAACCCTCTTCCCAAAATCAACGGGTTGCAGGTTATGAAGTTCCCGGTGAAGATACCCCCTATATCTATCGCATCGAAGACTGCCTCGATGCTGGCGATGTCCAAGAACTGATTTGGGCTGCCTATCGCCAAATCTTCAGCGAACACGTCATCCTGCAAAGCAGCCGCCAAACCAACCTCGAATCTCAACTGAAGAACCGAGCCATCACCGTTCGCGACTTCATTCGCGGTTTAGCCAAGTCCGAAACCTTCTATCGCCTCGTCGTTGAATCTAACTCCAACTATCGCCTCGTTGAAGTTTCCCTCAAACGGCTGTTAGGACGCGCTCCTTACAACAAAGACGAAGAAATTGCTTGGTCAATCAAAATTGCCACCCAAGGCATTGATGGTTTTATTGACGCCCTCATTGATAGCGAAGAATATACCCAAAACTTTGGGGATAATACCGTTCCTTATCAACGGCGTCGGTTTAAAGATCGACCCTTTAATCTCGTCACTCCCCGCTATGGGTCATACTGGCGTGATAAGCTCGAAGAACAACGCTACAAGTGGGGCGATGTTCGGAACTTCTTAGATATGGCACGGGAAATTAAGCCCAAAGCCAGAACAACAAATACAAATGTCACCACCGCTAATATCACCATTCCTGATACGACGCGGGAAACGAAACCCAACGTTCCGGTTTCCATTAGCCCTACTGCGAGTTTTCCCTTGTGATCTTTGCTTGTTAACTCCATGAGTTAACAGCTTTTCCATTGCAATTCATTTTGCCTCTCTAGTTTATTTAGGAGATATTCAATGGCACTGCCATTACTGGATTACAAACCAACCACGCAAAATCAACGGGTTAAGAGCTTTGGTGTTGCCGATCTTAACGAAGATACACCTTACATCTACCGTTTAGAAGATTGCGGCTCTGCTTCCGATGTGGATACCTTAATTGGTGCAGCGTATCGCCAAGTTTTCAGCGAACACGAAGTTCTCAAATTTAACCGCCAACCCCATATCGAATCGCAAATCAAAAATGGTAACTTAACCGTTCGCGATTTCATCCGGGGTTTAGCCAAATCTGAAGCCTTTTATCGTCTCGTTGTTTCAGTTAACGACAACTACCGTCTTGTTGATGTTTGCTTGCGCCGCTTCTTAGGTCGGTCAGCCTACAATCAGGACGAAAAAATTGCTTGGTCGATTAAAATTGCTACCGTTGGCTTCTACGGCTTTGTAGATGCGCTACTCGATAGCGAAGAGTATACCAACAGCTTTGGGGATTACACCGTTCCTTACCAACGCAAACGTAAAGAAGGGCGTCCCTTTAACCTCGTGACTCCTCGTTACGGCGAAGAATTCCGCGAAAAAGCAGGTACGGTTACAACCGACTGGCGCTTTACCTTGGAGAAATTCTACTCTCGCAAGTATCAAGAATCCAAGCTGGCCGAAGGCGATCCGCGCAAGTTCCGCAATATGGCAGCCTCTGTTTCTAACTCGCGCAACTACGCGCAACGGGTTTCGGCTCACGATATTGATTATCTGAACAAAGTCCCCGTACGCGGCAGACGCTAGAGTTAACCAATCGCTCAGTTAAATCCTAAAATTTTAGCTGATTCCGCTTGTAGGGTCTGGTTGACGTTGTGATAGACGATCCGTTTGTTGCCTTTAGCGCAGGCGAGTCTTGGTCTCAACGACAATCAGACCCTGTGTCATTGGATACTTTCTAGACTGCGATTGGTAACATTTAGAAGTTCAATTTAAGCTCATAAGTAATCTATAATTTTGAGTCCGCAGATGGGTCTATCGTCAACTATCCCCTCAGCCGGAATAGAATACCCAACAGCGTTCTATTAAAGTTTGTATTAATAATGACTTGACAGCGACTCAATTCAATAAGATTTACCCTTTTATACAAAAAATTCAGTTTTTTCTGGGCATTTACAGGCAGTTAATGTTAAGAAAGATGGGAAAATAGGGCATCCTAAGCCAGGGGTGCAACGTTTTTACTTTATCAAGGGTCGCATGAACAGCGATTGAATCCTTGCAGACACCACCAGCGAGTAACCGTTTCGGGGTGATGCAAACCAAGGATGCGATCGCCTTACATGCATGATGTCTCCATTTCGTGTATCTGCCAGATCGTCAAACGTATGTCACACAATCTTTTCGCTTCAACCCAAAATCGGGAAATTTCTGCATCTCTCGTCCTATCTCGCTGCACCCCTAGCAACCTCAAACAAAAGCCCGCTTCAGAATCCAATCCAATCCAACTTCACCAAATTCTCTTCATCGATGAAAGCATTGCAGACTACAAAATTCTGGCTGAAGGCGCTTTACCTGGCATAGAAGTCATTATCCTCAATCCCGCTCAAAATGCCATTGAGCAAATTACGCAACTTTTAGCACAACGCCAACGCATCGATAGCCTGCACCTCGTTACCCACGGAAAGCCTGCCAGCCTAGATTTCAGTACGGGGAGCTTAAATCAAACCACCTTACCCCATTACGCCCCTCAACTCAAAAAATGGGCTGCATCGCTCGCCCCCCAAGCCGAAATTTTACTGTACGGCTGTAACGTGGCCCAGGGTGAAACCGGAGAAACCTTCGTTCGCCACCTCAGCCAACTCACAGGCGCAACAATTGCCGCCGCAAAAACCCCCGTTGGCAACTCCAACCTAGGAGGCACCTGGAATTTAGCCTATCAAACTCGCAATATTAATACAGCTCTACCCTTTAATACTTGCGTCCTACAAACCTACCCCGGTATTCTTCCTACCCTAGATTGGTCTGTTTTAAACTGGCCTAGTGCGGGTGCGCTTTCTGCATCCTATACCAACGTTGGTGGCAGCGGCATCAATATTAATATGAATGTGGAGTTAAACCAGGGAACTACCCTAGTTGCTTTACCGGGTCAAACCGTTACTCCTAATGATTTTTCCTTTTTTAACGCAGGTTATCCAACGGCACCCCAAGCCTTACACTTTCAACTTCAGTCCCCACAAAATGTTAAACCTGAGCGGGGAATGGTACTAACGGTAACATTCAATCAGCCCGTTTTTGATGTTAATTTCCAGATTTATGACATAGATATTGATACCACCCAAAACCCACCCCTTTGGCAGGATGAAGTTGTAGTTACTGGCTTCAATGGGGCAACAACTGTTAATCCCCTGTTTCTTCCGTCAGCTAATCGCTCCTACGAAATTAACGGGAATGTTATTACAGGTACTGGAAACTCTCCTAACCAGCCAGGAGGTCCTAATAATGTCGCCTTAGTAGATACAGCCAGAGGTAATCTGACCGTTTGGTTTGAGACGCCTGTCAGTAGCTTTGAAATTATTTTCCGTGAAGGACCTACTTCTCGTCCCAACCCAGATCCTCATGGAATTGCACTCCTAAGTAATGTTGTTTTTAACAACACAGTTAGACTCATTCCTGAAGAGATTTCAGATGTAGAAGGCGATACGGGGACAAAATTCTACACCTATACAGCACAACTTACCGACGTTAGTTATATCCCCGTTACTGTTGAGTATACGACGAATGATGGAACAGCAACGGTTACAGATGGCGATTTTATTCCCAATAATGGCACCTTAACCTTTGCCCCTCGTGGGGTTAACAATCCCACTGGGGAAATGGAAAAACCGATTGTTGTTCAAGTTGTTGGCGACACTCGCGTTGAACCAGATGAAAATTTTACGGTCAGATTGAATAGTTCTCAAGGAGCAGCAATTGACCCAACAGCGAGGGAAGCACTGGGAATTATTATTGATGATGATAATAATCCGCCGATCGCAACAGATATTTTAACGAATTCAACGCCGAATAATACGGCGATCGCAATTCCTACCCTCACCGCCACTGAGAACGATCCGGGAGATAGCATTGCCAATTTCACTATCACTCAAATTCCCCTCCCCACTGAAGGGACATTGCTCCTGAATGGTCAACCCGTTACCAACGGTCAGATATTGACCCCAGCTCAAGCCGCTCAACTGACTTTTCAACCCAATTCCAATTTTGAAGGCAACGCTACCTTCAGATTTCTAGCAACAGACACTTTGGGTGACGCAGATTCCAACATTGCAACCGTCACCATTCCTGTGACGGCAATCCCCAATCAGCCTCCCAATGCCACTAATTTAGCCGCCCCATCTACGCCAAACAATACACCCGTCACAGTTCCAACCTTAAGCGCTACCGATCCTGATAACGATCCGATCGCCAGTTTCACAATTACAGCAATTCCTCCAGCTAATCAAGGAACGCTGTTACTCAACGGACAACCCGTTAGTCCCAATCAGGTCTTAACGCCTGCTGAAGCGGCTCAATTGACCTTCCAACCCGATCCTAACTTTGTTGGGGATGCAACTTTTAGCTACACTGCCACAGATAGCCGTGGGGCAGTCGATCCCACGCCTGCAACCGTTACCCTCCCCGTTACCCAAGCAAATCGCCCTCCCCAAGCAAGCGATGATGGAGCCGCTACCGAGCCAGATACCCCTGTTACGATTGATGTTCTGGCAAATGACTCCGACCCAGATAACAATCTTAATCCAGCGTCCGTAAGGATTCCCCAAGGGGGAGAACCCGCGAATGGTACAGTCACCATCAATCCAGTAACAGGAGCAATTACTTATACGCCAAACCCTGGTTTTACTGAGGGAACAGATACCTTTACCTACCAAGTTTGCGATACGGGAAACCCAGCGCTGTGCGATACCGCCACAGTGACAATTATCGTCCCCATTCCGGCCAACCAACCGCCAGTTGCTGACAGTAAAACAGCCGATCCTGTTGCTAATAATGCGATCGCGCCTATACCTCCCCTCAGTGCCACCGATCCCGATGGCGACCCCATTGCGAGTTTTACCATTACTGGATTTCCACCCCCTAACCAGGGAACGTTACTGCTTAATGGTATCCCAGTAGACACCAGCCAACCCCTGAACCTCACCCCAGCTCAAGCAGCTCAACTCACCTTTCAACCTGCTCCTGGATTCGTGGGAGATGCCACCTTTAGCTATACCGCAACCGACAATCGCGGTGCTACCGATCCAACCCCTGCAACAATTAGAATTCCCGTTACAGCAGCAGCGAACCAGCCACCCGACACCAACCCAGCCACCAACACCCTAGCACCCAACACCACTACTGCTTTAACTCAATTGGGGGGAACTGACCCCGACGGTACCGTTCAACGGTTTCGGATTACCTCGTTACCCGACCCAACCCAAGGTCAACTGCTGTTCAACGGACAACCTGTAACCCTCGATCAAGAAATCCCGGCTGACCAAATTGGTAACTTGCAGTTCCAATCGACTCCAGGGTTTACAGGAGCCACCTTTAACTATGCAGCAATTGATAACCAAGGTGCTGTAGACCCGACTCCCGCACAAGTGACCCTCAACCCGGCGGCGATTAACCAACCGCCTCAAACTGATAACATTACTGCACCGAGTACGCCGAACAATACTCCAGTTGCCCTTCCCCCATTGACTGGAAGCGATCCTGACCCTGGCGATCGCGTCGATCGCTTTATCATCAGTACCGTACCCCCTAGCGAGCAAGGAACCCTATTACTCAACGGCAATCCAGTTACCCCAGGTCAGTCTCTCACACCCGAACAAGCCAGCCAGCTAACTTTTGTTCCCAATCCGAACTTTACGGGGAATGTAACCTTTAGCTATGCAGCAGTCGATACTCTAGGGGCAGTAAGCCCCCAACCTGGAAACGTTACCATTCCTGTATCAGCCGCAAATCGTCCCCCCGATACGACTCCCGTCACCGAAACGATCGCGCCTAACACGACAGGCCCCATTCCCGGACTCGGTGGCAACGATCCCGATGCAGGCGACGCAGTAAACCGTTTTCGGATTACTTCTCTACCCGATCCTACGCAGGGAACCTTACTATTTAACGGTCAACCTGTAACCGTCGGTCAAGAAATACCCGCGAACCAGATTGGTAATTTACAGTTTCAATCCACTCCCGGATTTAGCGGTACGGGATTTACCTACGCAGCCATCGATAATCAAGGCGTTGTCGATCCCACTCCGGCTCCTGTCACCTTGAGTCCGGCTAATCTGCCACCTAATACCTTAGATGCAGCCCGGAATATTCCGCCCAACAGCAGCACGCCGATTACTGGATTAGGGGGAACCGATGAAGATGGCACGGTAAACCAATTTCGGATTACTTCGCTTCCGACGCCAGAGCAAGGAACCTTGCTGCTCAACGGTCAGCCGGTGACAGTCGGGCAAAATATTCCAGCAAATCAAATCAATAACCTGGTTTTCCAATCCACGCCCGGATTTACAGGAACCACTTTTACCTACGCAGCCATTGACAATAATGGGGCAATCGATCCGCTGCCAGCGACGGTTACTTTAGGAACAATTCCCAATCAGCCGCCAGTAGTCGAGAATCTCAATAATCCCGTACTTCCAGGCAGTACGGTTCCAGTTCCCAGGTTATCGGGGAGCGATCCGGATGGAGAGGTAGAGTTTTATCGGATTGATACCCTACCGCCTGCCAATCAGGGAATTTTGTACTTAGGCAATCCCAATAACGGAGGAACGCCCGTCACGCCGGGACAACAATTGACTCCAGAACAAGCCAATCAGTTGTTCTTCCAATCGACGGGTAACTTTACGGGGGCAAACTTCACCTACAGCGCGCTGGATAATGACGGAAAACCCTCGCCGAATCCTGCAACGGTTGCTTTAACGCCGCCCGCGATCGCCAATCGACCTCCACGGGCAGACAATGCAGCGAACCCCATTGCACCTAATAGTGCTATTGCCTTACTCCCCCTCTCTGCCAACGATCCAGATGGTTCGATTCAGTTTTACACGATTACCAATCTTCCCCCCCAAAACCAAGGGATTTTATACTTGGGCGATCCGAATAACGGGGGAACGCCGGTCACAGCGGGACAGCAACTGACTCCCCAACAAGCCAGTCAGTTATTCTTCCAATCGACGGGTAACTTTACCGGGGCAAACTTTACCTTCAGCGCCACCGATAATCGCGGGGCAACTACTCCAGCGAATGGAACGGTTTCATTAACGCCTTCCCCAGCTATCAACCAGCCCCCCGTTGCCAATAATGTTAATGTGTCTGCCCTTCCCGGTTCGCTCATCCCGGTAACGGGTTTATTGGCGACCGATCCGGATGGTGAAGTTGATTTTTACCGAATTGATACTTTACCGCCTGCTGCCCAAGGAACCTTATTCCTACGAGATCCGCTCACCAACCAGTTAGTCCCCGTCCAAGCGGGTCAACAGATTAACCCAGAAGATCGCGATCGCCTCTTTTTCCAAGCCGCAGGCAACTTTACCGGAACTAACTTTACCTATAGTGCCGTAGACGATCGCGGCGAAAGCACCCCTGCTCGCGCCACAGTCGCGCTGATTTCGCCAGAAGTGAATCAGCCGCCGATTGTCCGAAATGTCAATACGCCCGTTGTTCCCGGTCAAGTCCTGCCCATTTCTGGAATGTTTGGTCAAGACCCGGATGGCAGTATTGCTTTCTATACCATTGAGACTTTACCGCCCCCAGAGCAGGGGATTTTGTACCTGGGCGATCCAGGACAAGGGGGAGTTCCCATTACCCTCGGTCAACAACTTACACCCGCTCAAATTAATCAACTGTTTTTCCGACCGACCGGGCAGTTTACAGGAGCCAGTTTTACCTACAGGGCAACGGATAATGAAGGATTAGTAGCCCCGGCAGCAGGAACGGTATCCCTGTTGGGAGGTATTTTGCCGCCACCCATTGCCCCTCCCACTCCAACGCCGCGTCCGATTCCCGATCTTGGGGGCGAACCCCAACCGACTCCTCCGCCAGCGCCTCCGGGGGTTCCCACTCCTCCAATTTCGCCAACGCCTCCACCTGTTTCCGAGCAGCCCAAGAAAGATTGCGATTGCAAATGTGTTCCCCAATCCGACGATCCTCCGTTTGTCGCACCACCGGCTCGTCCGAGTCCGACAACGCTATATATTGCTCATGTTGGAGGCGAAGGGAATGACACGATTAATTTCCCCGAAGTGGCTAATAATGAGATTTTTGGCAATTTGGGCAATGATTCGCTGTTGGGGAATCAAGGCGATGACACGATTTATGGCGGCAAAGGCAACGATACGATTCATGGTGGCAAACATAACGATTTGCTGTTTGGTCATATCGGGGATGATTCGCTGTTAGGCAACCAGGATAACGATACGCTGTTTGGCGATTTGGGGAATGATTGGTTGCATGGCGGTAAAGGGAATGATTGGTTGTTTGGGGGTAAAGGCAACGATACTCTGTTAGGCGATCGCGATAATGATGTTGTTCGCGGCCATCAGGGCGACGACTCCCTATTGGGCAACCAAGGCGACGATACCTTATATGGCGATCGCGGTAACGATATCATTCACGGTGGCAAGAATAATGACCTAATTTTTGGCGGAAAAGGCAACGACACCTTATCCGGCGACCAAGGCAGCGATACCGTTTACGGTCATTTGGGTGATGATTCAATCTTAGGCAACCAGGGGAACGATACCCTATTTGGCGATCGCGGTAACGATACCATCTACGGCGGTAAAGGCGATGACCTGATCTACGGCGGTAAAGATAACGATACCCTCAGCGGCGATCGAAGATTGCGATACCGTTTACGGTCAACTGGGCGATGACTCAATCCTGGGCAACCAAGGCGATGATATTCTCTTTGGCGGTCAGGGGAATGACATCATCTTTGGGGGCAAAGACAACGACATCATCTTTGGCGGCAAAGATAACGATACCCTCTTTGGCGACCAAGGCAGCGATACCCTTTACGGCGACAGGGGCGATGATTCCCTGATGGGGAATGATGGCAATGACTTCCTCTACGGCGTGACCGGAAATAACGTGCTGTGGGGAGGTAAAGGTAACGATTGGCTGCAAGGAGGCGATGGCAACGATACCCTAATTGGCGATCGCGGTCAAGATACCCTGATTGGCGGGGGTGGGAGCGATTGGTTTATCCTCCGCACGCCTATGAGTAGCAAGACTTTAGAAAATAGCGATCGCATCCTCGATTTTCAAGTCAATTTAGACTGGATTGGGTTAACAGACGGCTTAACCTCCACCAACCTAGTGCTAGAAGGACTTGCAAACGGTACAGCGATCCGCATTTCCCAATCCAACACTTACCTGGCTGTCGTTGATAACGTGCGACCCGATCAACTCAGTGGTCGGTTCATGAGCGTGGAAATCAGCTTCTAGAGGCTCGAAAAGTCCCCTCAATTTTTAAAGTCTTCCCGCTTTCAACCGAGGGCGGGTTTTTCTTGGAATCAGGCTAAATCCCACATCGAGCAAGCCTTCTGGCCATCTTTCCGGTTGCGAAGGGCAATCATGAAGTTGCTATGATTTCTTTACTATGAGGGTACAGTATATCTAGCCTCAACCTGTTTGTCTCCACAGGCTGTCGCTCAAACGTTCGCTTTTCTAGGTGCAATCGGTGAAGAACCTAGCCGGATCGAAAGAAAATGGTCTGTATTTTGAAAAGAAGGGAATATCGATCTTGCTGTTTACACGAAATGCTAAGGTATCCGCCTACCCACCGAACTCCCCGTTGTAGATTATTCTCTACCGAGACCCAAAAGAGTTGGCCCATACCTGCAATTCCCTGGTTGAGTCATAATCGTTTTGGGAACCTTAAGAATGGAAATTCGTTCTTCATGACTCCTCTAACTTGCGCCTTTGCCTGGTGATTGAATGCCATCTTTACCCAACTTACCGAAGCGATTATGCGTATTTTGATTTATTCGTACAACTACTATCCAGAACCAATCGGCATCGCTCCTTTAATGACCGAATTGGCAGAGAATTTGGTAAGGCGAGGGCACCAAGTCAGAGTTGTTACCGGAATGCCGAATTATCCTCAACGACAAATTTACGAGGAATATCAAGGCAAATTTTATCTGACTGAAGAAAGAAATCACGTCACGATTCAGCGCAGTTATGTTCGCGTTCGCGGGCCGCATCCCACCCTGCTCGATCGTTTTTTACTTGATGGCAGTTTCGTCTGTTCCAGTTTTCTGCAAGCGTATCGCGGCTGGCGGCCGGATGTGGTTTTCGTTACCGTTCCTCCCCTTCCCGTGTGCGTTCCTGTGGCGCTGTTTGGTTGGTTGCGAGGATGTCCGATTGTTCTGAACGTTCAAGATATTGTTTCAGAAGCAGCCGTACGCGTGAAGCTGCTCAAAAAAGGGAGTTGGCTGAGTTGGGCGGTTGATGCTCTCGAACGGTTTGCCTACAAAACTTCTAGTAAAGTCAGCGTGATTGCCGAGGGGTTTAAAGATAAATTAATCTCTCAGGGCGTATCGCCTGACAAAATTGTCTGCATTCCGAATTGGGTGGATACAAACTTTATCAAGCCCCTGCCTCAAGAAAATAATTCTTTTCGGCAAAAGCATCATCTTGAGGGCAAGTTTGTTGTTCTTTACTCCGGCAATATTGCTTTAACTCAAGGGTTACAAACGGTCATTAAAGCTGCCGCAAGTTTGCGCGAGTATCAAGATATTGTGTTTGTGATTGTGGGAGAAGAGATTGCGTTACGAGGATTAGAGCAAGATTGCCATAACTTAAAAGCGACCAATGTCTTGCTCTTGCCGTTCCAACCTCGCGCTCAGTTACCGGAAATGCTTGCCGCTGCTGATGTGGGGTTAGTCGTGCAAAAGCACCGCGTCACGTCGTTTAATATGCCCTCTAAAATTCCGTTACTCTTGGCTAGCGGACGCGCCATTATTGCATCAGTACCTTTAGATGGAACCGCCGCGCGAGGCATTCGAGAAAGTGGTGGTGGCGTAATTGTGCCGCCGGAAGATCCGCAAGCCCTTGCCGATCAGGTGTTAGCGCTTTATCGCGATCGCCAAAAGGTGAAGCACTTAGGCGAACAAGGTCGGCGCTACGCTTTAGAGCATTATTCCTTAGAACAAGCCCTCAATCAATACGAAAACTTGTTTATGAGTTTAACCAAGCGTCGCCAACCTCAGATGCAGCCGCTTCCGGAATTGGGTCGCGAGCTTCCGGGAGATTCTTCGCGCTGAAAATTGCGAGCGGGGCGATCGCATCTGAAGCAGATAGGGGCGCGTAAGCTAAGATCGAAATCATCGGCTAGTCCCGATCAAAGCGATACTTAGGAGTTTGCCTCTGTCAATGCGCGACTGCCCCAATGGTTCTTTACGCGAAGCCGTCCTGGTGTGGTTGGCTCAAAACGTGCCCGACTCTCGAATTCAACATATTTTGAGAGTCGAGCAAATGTCGATTGAACTCGCTCGCCACCATGATTTAGACCCCTCTAAGGCAGCTCAAGCTGGGCTTTTACACGATCTGGCCAAATACTTTAAACCGCAACGGTTATTGCAGATCGCTCAAGCGGCCGAGATCGCGATCGATCCGGTCGATCGTCTCCATCCCCATCTCTTACATGCAGAGGTGGGTGCTGTCGTTGCCACCCAAGAATTCGGGGTTGACGATCCAGAGGTGATCGAGGCGATCGCCAATCATACCTTGGGTCGTCCCGGCATGAGTCCTTTAAGCTGCGTTGTCTTTCTCGCAGATACCCTAGAACCCGGTCGGGGAAATACCCCAGAATTAGAGCAGTTGCGACACGCCAGCCAGCAAAACTTGACCCAAGCGGTCTGGCTAACCTGCGATTATTCCATTCGCTATTTACTGGAAACGCGCCGTTCTATCCATCCGCGCACCCTTTTAACGCGCAATTGGTTTTTACAACAGGCTGGCAGACCCGCTTCTGGCCGGTCAGATTCCCTTTCAGCTTAACGCGATTCCAGCTACGGATCGCCTAAGTTTTCCGCTTTAACTGTCCTTTTAAAAGATACCTTTGCATGTCTGATTACTCTCCTATTCCGATTTCTTCTTCCTCTGTTGCCCCGACAGAGATCCAACAACCCGACAGCCTTAGCTTAGAAGAGAGCAAGCGATTAGCCTTAACAATTGCTGAAGCCGCCGACGATCGCAAAGGCTCGGATATTATTCTACTGAACGTGTCGGAAGTTTCCTACCTGGCAGATTACTTTGTCTTGGTTACGGGATTTTCTAACGTTCAGGTGCGGGCGATCGCGCGTTCCATTGAAGATAAAGTCGAAGAAGATTGGCAGCGCTACCCCTTGCGAACCGAGGGAAAAGCCGAAGGCAGTTGGATTTTGCATGACTATGGCGAAGTCATCGTTCACATCTTTATGCCCCAGGAACGTCAGTTCTATAATTTAGAAGCCTTCTGGGGTCACGCAGAACGGATTGAATATACCAGCCTTGCCAACTCATAAGCGATCGCGATCATGATGGAGTCTTCGGTTTCCGCTTGCCCCGTTCCATCGGAACAACAGCCCCTCAATGAGTACAAAACCCTCAGCGAATCTTGGTTTTTTAGCTGGGGAACCCTCGGTTTGAAACGCTATCTCGCCAAACTCACCTGTATCTGGAGTTTCAGTTGGCTGATTTCCGGGCCAGTTGCAGCCGCAAGCTTTCCCATTGCCAAGCATCCGGTTTCCTTTTTCCTGTGGGGAACCCTTGGGGCTAACATCTTGCTGACCTTAGTGTTATTGCAGCTTTACTTAGGATGGGCTTACGTGAGCGATCGCCTCAATCGCCCTGCGATCTGTTATGAAGAATCCGGCTGGTATGATGGACAAATCTGGACAAAAACCCCTGAAGTTCTCGTGCAAGATCGCTTAATTGCGACCTATCAAATTCAACCCATCCTTAAACGTTTGCGGTGGACATTTGCTGGGCTAGCCGGTAGTTTTTGCTTCGGGGGTTTAGTTTGGTATTGCTTGCCCTAAACTGAAACCATTTATTTAGCTCAACACCATTAGTAATTAATATGACGAGGGGAAAACGCACTCAAGCAGCAGAGTTAGAAGTCAGGCTGCTCCGAGAAGGAATTATTGAATCCATTCACCACGTTGAAGCGGTCGTTTGTGACGATCGCGGGCGCGTTCTGTCTGTTGCGGGAAGTGCTGAAACAGCAACCTTTGCTCGTTCCTCCCTCAAACCCTTTCAGGCTCTTGCCGTTACCAAAACGGGGGTTTTAGAGCGCTACGATTTAAGCGATCGCGACTTAGCGATTATTTGCAGTTCCCATCAAGGCACCACCGAACACGCCCGCCAAGTGTTTAACGTGCTGTGGCGTTGCGACATCGATCCCACCGCCCTGCAATGTCCCGTCCCTGAAGGCGGACATAGCCGCTTGCAACATAACTGTTCGGGCAAGCACGCCGGAATGCTCGCCGTTTGTCAGCAATGCAATTGGCCCACCGAAAGTTACCTGCGGCGCAAGCACCCCGTTCAACAACTGATCTTAAGTAAAATTGCCGAATTGTTGAAAATGCCGGGGGAAGAATTCATCAGCGCCCGCGACGACTGCGGCGCGCCCACCTACGTGATGCAACTCGGTCAAATTGCCTCCCTCTACGCGCAACTGGCTTCTGGCGAAAATTTAGATATGGAACGCGTTGTCCGCGCCATGAGCCACCACCCCCACCTCGTAGCAGGGGAGGGTGCCTTTGACACCGAGTTGATGCGCCTGAGTAGTGGCGAGTTAGTCAGTAAAGGTGGTGCAGAAGGCGTTCAAGCCATTAGCCGCGTCGGGGAAGGAATGGGATTAGCGATTAAAGCCCTAGATGGCTCCAAACGCGCCAAGCACGCCGTCGCGATTCATTTACTCAAGCAGATGGGTTGGATCGCCCCGGCGGTTGCAGAATCCCTCTCAGAAACCTATATGACTCTAGATCGCTACAAGCGCTTAGAGGTCATCGGCGAATTGTCCTTGCTGTAAGCATTTCGGGCTTTTTTCAAAAAAAGTGAGTTTTAGGGGTTGCACTTTTTAGGAACTTGGGTTTATACTAGAAAAGCCGACGCGGGGTAGAGCAGTCTGGTAGCTCGTCGGGCTCATAACCCGA
This sequence comes from Geitlerinema calcuttense NRMC-F 0142, assembly GCF_030285425.1. Lineage (NCBI taxonomy): Bacteria > Bacillati > Cyanobacteriota > Cyanophyceae > Geitlerinematales > Geitlerinemataceae > Geitlerinema > Geitlerinema calcuttense. The sequence goes on from NZ_JASVEJ010000012.1 coordinate 44,745, forward strand.
AGGTCAGTGGTTCAAATCCGCTCCCCGCCACCAAATTCCGATAGCACTTAGCCCCGTAGCCTTTTAGGTTGCGGGGTTTTGGCATAGGGGAAGAAGAGGGAGTTGGGGGAAGAAGAGGATGGGGAGATGAGGAGGTGGGGGATGGGGGCAGAAGGGAATTGGGAGTTGGGAGTTAGGAGTTGGGGGAAGAAGAGATAGGAAAACTTGGTAACGATTAACTCAGGCAACTGTCTTCCTACTAGGAACTCGGAACTTTG
>NZ_JASVEJ010000001.1:0-61578 GCF_030285425.1 Geitlerinema calcuttense NRMC-F 0142
CATCGGAGAAGATGAAGAAGAGATTCGATCCACGGCAGAAACGATGGGATTTGTCGCTATTCACAGCGAGGCTGACGGCACGATGAATCTCTGCAAGTCTTGCTATGAATCCGATCCTGAATTAAACCCCAAACCAACCCCGACCGACGCACTGGCCGAGGCGGTCAAGGCGTTGGAGGAAGGACATCGGCTCGAAAACTTACGAACGTGGAGACAAGCAAGGAACGGAGGTAAGTTGTGATAGACGGTAAAGCTCATTTTTCCAGTTGCAGAAAATACCGATACACGCTCTGGCGATGGTGGGGCGATATGTTTAGTGAGGGCGATAATTACGTCAATTTTATCTGCCTAAACCCCTCGACCGCAGACGAGACAAAAGACGACAATACCATTCGCAAATGTATCAAGTTCGCCAAATCGTGGGGCTACGCCGGAATGTGTGTAACAAATCTCTTCGCGTGGCGGTCAACGGATCGAAAAGCGATGATGAAAGTAGAGGATCCGATTGGCAGGGACAACGATTACTACCTTTGGAATGTTGCCGCTAATGCAAAACTAATTGTCGCGGCGTGGAGTCAAGACGGGAATCATCTAGGGCGTTCCGAGCAGGTTTTACACATACTTCCGTCTGGACAGATTCATTATCTACGAATGGGTAAATCCGAGCCGTGGCACCCACTTTATTTGCCGGATAGTTCAACGCCAATCCTATGGAGCCAAGACCCCGGCACGAAAAAGGAGGCGACGTTTTGATATGAGTGAGCAGATTAACGAAGCAATTAAATTTACGTGCCGCCCCCGTGATAGTCGGTCGCGGCGATGGAGGAAGAAAATGACTAAACCAAACACAGAATCCGCCCGTGCGTTCTTCGAGAAGGAATACGCTAAACCGAACTTCAACACGATTGAAACGATGGAAACCTTCGCCCAGCAGTGCGTCGATGCGGCTCTTGCGGAGAAGTGGATAAAGTGCGAGGACAGGCTGCCGGATTATGACACGTTGCCTTCTGATGAAGACGACGATCCGCGAATTTTAATAGCTACAGCCAAAGGCAAGGTTTTTGTGGCTAACTACGGTTCCACATTTTACAACGTGTGTGATGAATCCAAAAGGATTACAGATGTCATCGCTTGGATGCCCTTACCTGAATACACGGAGCAAATATGATCGACAACAAGAAGCTGAAAGAGCTAAGCGAGATGCCGCTTGGTGAAGTTGTGAGACTTCAAGCGGACGGTAAAACACGTTTCGAGGACGAAGCTGTCTGCACAACCGACACCATAGCCTCCATCGCGTCCGAGCTTTTGGAGCGGCGGGAGTTTGAGCGGTCAATGGAGTTTTTTGTCACTAACGGCGACGGCATCGCTATCGAGAAAATGGGCGAAACCTGGATGTATCACGATGGGGCGGACAGTAAGACCGGCGACCTGATCGGTGAAAGCGGCTTCGCATCAGCATTCGAAGCGTGGCGGAACGCAAGGAACGGAGGTAAGTTATGAATTTATATAGAGTTACATTAAAAGGTTTAGGTGTTCATTATGTTGTAGCACCTGACCCAACGACAGCATATAAGATGATCCGATCCGAATATGACAAGACTGGATATAGTTTCCCTAAAAATAGGGCACTCGATAACATCGAGTTGTTGGCTGAGTGTTCAAAATATCCCGAATGTGGTACTCGTTTATGGATGGAATAGGCACGAAAAAGGAGGCGACGTTTTGATATGAGTGAACAATTGATAAAGACACCAGTAACAGTTGTGGTCGGCGACGATGACGATATTGCGGATGCTGACGGAGACGTGATTGCAACATCTTGGACAGAGCAAGGCGAACACATCGACAGCACGAACAAGCCGGAGATGATCGACAAAAGCGACCTTGAAACGATTGAGGCTTATTTCGCCGTGTGCTTCGAGTGCGAAAGTTACACAACGCCCGCGAAAGAGGAATGGCACGAAGCTGCCGCCGACGCAATGGACGCCGGTTGGCGTGTCATCAACGGCGATGTTTACTGCAAGGACTGCAAAGGACTGGTCCTCCAACGGATCGAGGAGGTGGAAGGTATTAGAGGTTAGGAGAATGTATCTATGGAATTTACGAACGCAATAACAATCGAGCAGATTAGGGCGGCAAAGCCGGAGATGGTCTATTACGGCGCCAACACATGCTGGTGGACGCACGATCCCAAACACCTTGGGACGACAGGCGCCGGTCTGCCGTGCGATCCACGCGGCGGCGTGCTCTTTCAGACGGATGACGTAGAGGGCTTTCTCAAAGCAGCCGAGATGAATGCGAGTCATTACGGTCGGCATGGTTTGCGAGCGTTCATGGCTGCTCATCATCTGAACTGCATTCTGAGTTTCGCCGGATGTGCCCCCTGGTGCTCTCCGAACTGGGAAGATTACAACGCGGCGATCGATTTGTTTGACTACCGCAATGCATCTGGCGATCCCAAAAACCACATCTTCCAGTTTGATATCGAAAGAATGCGCAACGAGTTAGGCAAGTTCGCTAAGCGTCAGAACGAAGAGGATAAAGAAAAATGAGCATCAAGACTCGCGAGAACTTGAAGGGCGACGAAACACAACAACGGCGACAAGCCCTGTGCCGAGAGACGGTGGACCGCATCATCAAGGAGACACCCCGACAAATCTCAATGGAGATGTACGTCCGCGAGGTCGCTTTTTGGGCGTATGCCGAAGGCTGGAACAACAAGGCGGCGGACTCTGCGGGAATAGCTCAGACGGTCATCAACGAAATCGACCCCGACTATCGCCGTGGCTATGAAAGAGGCTTTGCTAAAGGTCGAGCATCGGTGGTGTTTGAGCCTCATTCCGCCTACCGCGACAAACTCCGGGAGATGATCTGTGAGGGCGACTTCGACTTCACAAAGATATTCGAGGAAATCGAATACGAGGGCGAGACGTACACAGATATTTCTAACGAAGGTGCTGCCGCCCTAGCGGATTACTTCATCAGCCTGATGGAGCAAATAGACGAGTGGCGGTCAATGGACGCGGAGACGGATTTCGCTCAAGGAGGGGAAGGCAGATGAGCCGAGGTAGTTGTACAAATCCAAAAAGAAACTTTCAGATACGGAAACAGGAGCTTGATGTGATAGCCAAACCAACCGAAAAAGACAGAGCTGACTTCGAGGCTATGCGAGCCAAGATCAACGACGCATACGGGTTACGTCCGTGTCCGTTCTGCGGTTCGTCCGCATCGTTCACGGAAGACAAATCACCGAGCCGAGACAAGATCGTTTGGCTTGTTGGATGTGATAACGAGGACTGCCCGGCAATGCCGTTGTTATGCGGCAATGCCCGAAAGATAGATGCGGCTAAGGCGTGGAACTCGCGTGTCAAACTCGGCCCAATGACGCTATCGGACACCACGTCCTTATATTTCTGTAACGGATTCAAGATGCCTCTAAAGGTAAACGATGACGGCGATTGTGTCGTTGACCAAGACGGCAACATTGTTGCGGATTTTACGTTGAACGGTGATCCCAATTGGACCGACTTTGATTTGGGAATGATCTTGAATCACATCGCTGATGCGATAAACGCTTACACGGTCGAGGAACAAACCGATGCCAAATGAACTAACCGAACAACAACGAGCCGCGATGAGCAACTCTATCGTGGAAGCCGTCGCAGAGCTGCAAATGATCGAGCGTGACGTAGAATATCGGCGATTGGAAGAAGGCGAGGTCGTTCTACCGACTGATGAATGTCTTCACGAAAGCGGCGAATGGAGACCGGCACAGGGATACATCGGCAAGCCCGCACCTGACCCCAAATATACGGCTCACTGCCAATTCCGACGCAGGGAAACGGAGGGGGCAGAACTTCGCCCCGACCCGAAGGCTGAGATCCTTACACGGCTTGACGAACATCTATCCGAAGCCGGACACGAATTTCAGCCGATGTATTGTGCGTTTTGTTATAGCTATCAACAGACGTTTTGGAAGATTTCCCAAAATCCGAGATGAGTTCATTGTTGACAAAAACAAAGCATTAGATTATATTTAAACCATACCGCAGCCGAGATCGGTACGGCACAAACAACACGACGGGGAGGCACCCCGCAAAAACAGTAAACACCATGACCATTTCAACTACAAAACTTGAGGCAATCGGCGGCAGCCGTTGGCAGAAAAACGGGATGGATCGCATCTACCTCAACGCCGACGTTTTGGCCGTCATTATCGAGAACGAGACAGGCCGCTCGATCAACAAAACTGAAACCCGGTTACTCGGAGAGGCGAAATTTCATTTTGACGTGACAACCGGCCAGTTCCGATGGAACAGCAATCGAGACTCGAACTACTACAGCGACGCGATCATCCGCAACCTACAGGCCCGATGTGCGGGCAACGACACACCGCAGACGGAACGTGAATCGATTCAGATCTGGGACGATGAGAACGACCGTGTTATCACTCGACCGGAGGAGGTATAACCGCGATGCTAACACTAACGTGTAAACTGAGCGAACTCAATGACGATGGGCTGTGGTTAGCCCATCGTCTCCACATCCTCGACGACCGAGCGGCACCGGCAGTTCGTGGCGATACCGTCTCGTTCGACAAACGACACGGCCTAGTGCTCCGTTCGAAACTCACGGTCTGGGAACGGGCCGAGCGGTTTGATTCCGACGGACGTGTCCGATTCGAACCGATGTCAGATGCCGAACACGAAAAATGGCGGCGGCATGTAGAGGTTTACGGCAACGACGACGCCACGCTATACACGTTTAACCCTGTCCGGCATCTCTACGCCTACGGACGCAACTGTGTCCACTGTGTACGGGAGCAAATGGCGGTTCCGGGCGGCGGGCCTACCTATAAGAACGGGCATATCGTGCGATCGTGCAGCCATCCGAGTCACCCTGAACGACTCGACGCTCTCCGTCCAAACCCGGCCGCTCAGATCAACGAACTCGGACGATTCGCTAGATGGTGGTGTGAGTTCGGCGAGTTTGAGCCAACGGGCCCGCGACAACCGGACCGGCGCACCGAGCGAGTTATCGATGCTCTGTTTGGCTCGCGACCTTTCCGTGCCAGAGTTCACGACTAACTAACAAAGCCGAGGCCGTGCCGCTCGCGTCAAGCAGCAGCAGGCCTATCGGCGCCGAAAATGTAAACGAACAGGAGTTAAGTAATTATATGAATTTCACATTACAACAAAAGATCTGCTTGATTAGACATCAGATCGTGATCGCATCATTTATCATCTTGGCGGCGGCTTCATTAGCCCTCGGCGGTGAGCAGCCGTCAGCGTGTGGGGCACCTCAGCCGATCATTGGCCGAGCACAGACGAACTTCGGCAAGGAGATCGTCGGGATCTATGGTTCGCTGCTCACGCTCTATCTGGAAGGCGAGCCGATAGCTCACACCCGATCAAACCCATTCGGCTACTTCGCCTTTGAGCCGGTGCTGCCCTGCAATACCTATCAGGTGGCGATCCGCGATAAATGGTTTGTCTATGAGGCCGCCGTTGCCACAGTCAACCCCGACGATTTTACAGGCCATGGCGCATTCGTGGTGTTCTGGGTGCGCGCCCCCGAGTAGAGCTGCGTTGCGGGATATACTCGCCGGCGGTCCATTTCGTTGGTGTGAAGGTCATAATGTCACGCCGTACTCATCAAAGAGATAGTCGGCAAGTGCGGATTCTTCGCCCGTATCAAACGCGGCGTTCGAAGGAAAGGGCGTGGAGTTGAACTTTTGGAAAGAGTGGGGCGGTAATGGAAACAAAACCGTGCAGATCGATCGTGGTTTGTGGTAGGATGTTGACGTTATGCCGAGGAAGTGCACAATTTGCCATCATTCTGAAGTGGGTCAAATTAACACACTTATTGCTCAAGGTGTGTCATTCCGCACCATATCGCATCGCATCCAAAATAATGACAAGGCTCGTTATTCACTTCAACGGCATACCGAAAACTGCTTAAAGGTCAACATTGGCGGAGCGGTCGAACAAAAAAAAGTAGATCAAGCAGTCGATGTGGTAAAAGAATTCCACGAACTCTTACTTGAATCAAAGAACGCCCTCGAATCTGCCCGATCATCGCTCACGGTAAACGGTAAGGTGGACTTCAGCCCGAGGGCGTGGGAAGTGCTGGTCGTTTATGAGGACTTGGACGACATTAACGAGAAAAGCGGGAAACCGGCGGTCAAAAAAGAAAACCTCGCAGACCTGCTTGCTCGGGTCGAAGGTAACGCCAACATTATTCCGCTTCATTCATTCGTAAAGATCCAAGATTGCCGAAAGACCTACTTGGAGACCATCGCCAGAGTGGACGGTATTATTGACCGGTTTGCTAAACTTAGTGGGGCTTATCAATTACCAAAAGACAATGAGGCCGACAAGCAGCTTCAGGAGATCAAGACTCGTGTTCAGGTTCGCGCAGCGGTAAGCGGCAGAACATACGAAGCCGAGCTACAATACTTCCTTGAACATTACAGTTCCGCTATTCAGCCGGACATCAAACATCAGCTTGTCAGTCAAAGCGTAATGTAAACGTGAATCATCGCATTTCCGACGACGAATACTATTCCGAGATGATCCATTATTTGGGGATCGGGGTAGTGTCGCCGGAGGCGATTGCCCTTGAAAATGAAGGCTGGCAGACTTGGTTAAAAACACTCGCCCCTCGTTCATTCTCCGCACCCTTTTCAAAAGAGCATATTCAGTTTTGGGATCACTTCTGGTCGATACTGATGCGACGGCGCAGGGGTGAGACGATACCGCCCGAGGAACGAGACATCATCATGCCGTTTAGCCGCGGATATGGTAAGTCCACAAATGCGGAGTTTGCTGCGATAGCTGAAGGCTGCATCTTGGGGAAAGGGCTGTGCCTATATCTTTCCGATTCGCAACTGCTTGCCGAGGAACATTTGTTCAGCATCAAGGCGATCATCGAGACGCCGGTATTTGCGAAATACTATCCGGCGATGTCGCGTCCAAAGATGTTAAAAGGCGGAACGCAGGCACGGTTTACGCAGGATGCTATCATCTGCGAGAACGGTTGGGCTGTGGTAGCTCGCGGGCTTACGGCGAATGTTCGAGGCGGACGTGTCGGCACGGATAGATTCTCGCTTGTCGTGCTGGACGATATTGATAACCTGACGGATTCATTGGCCGTGATCGAAAAGAAAAAGCGGATCATCTCCCGAACGGTGTTTCCCGCAATGTCGAAAGACGGCGTGAGCATCTTGGCTCAGAACCTTATCACGAAGAACAGTATCGCATCGCAGATATTGGACGGACGGACGGACATTCTTTCACGCAGGACGGTCATCGGCGGCGGCGCGGTCAAAGCGTTTAGCTCATTGGAACTTGAACCGGAACAACTGCCGGACGGCAAGACGCGATGGCAGATAAAGCATTGCGTTCCAACGTGGGCATACTTCAACCTAGAAGATGCGCGGGCGTTCTTGGCGAAATCAGGGAAAGAAGCGTTCCTTGCGGAGTATCAGCACGAGTTCGACGATCGGCGCGGCAAGTGTATCTCGAATTACGACCCTGAAGCCCAAGTAATCACTTGGAGCGAGTTTCAGCGAGTGTTCAAAGTGCGATATATCCCTGAGCATTGGCGGGCGGTCTGCGGCGTTGATATTGGATATTCAGACGGCCAACATCCGCATTATTCGGCGTGGATGTTCTTGGCGGTCGCGGCTCAGAATAGCCCACTGCCTGGTGCTCAGTTCGTTTATCGGTCCAAAGTGTTTCAACATAAATCCATTGACGATCAGGCGATAGAGGTTTGGCGGGATCTATTGCCATCAAGTGAACGCGAGTTTGCGGAATATGTCGCGGACTTTAGCGAGTTCCCCGCTTTACAAGAGCATTTCGGAGTGCCGGAGATAGCAAGCAACGGGCTGATACAGTCATTTCAGATGTCGCACGAGCGGACAGGTGAGATGCTGACGCTTAGGACGCGGTATGGACTGCCGTTCGCCAAGTTCAAGCATTGGAAGGCTCACGACGGTATTGCTCAATGGAATACACTATCATTGGCGGACAGAACAAAGCCGAATCCGTTCAAGATCGACCAGATCGAAGAGGACGGCAAATACGAGATAGGGCGACCAGGGCTTTATTACATCGTGGACGACGACCAATACGGTGATCCGCGAGACGAACGCGGTTTAAAAACATTTCTTCGGCAATTGGAGAATTGGAATTATGTTCCGGTCGAGATCACAAAAACAGGATTGACCGAAGAAAAGCCGTCAAAGGTGGATGATGACACTTTGGATGCTTTGAAGGCGTTGTTGCAGTATATCTACCTTGAGCCGACGCCATTGACCGAGCAGGAGCAGGTGTTCGAGCGGATGCCGGAAGTGTTGAAAGAGGCTGCGACACCGGACGCACGGCAGCAACGCGGATATTGGTTACAGCAAGAAGAAAAAAGGATTAGGATCGAAAAGGAACGGCAGGCCCGAAGCAACGTAATGGCATTGGGCGATGCTTTGGATAATTTCGATAGGATGCGAGGACGGTAAGACGGTGATCGAACTAGCGGCATTGATAACGGCGGTCGGTGTGATGGCTGCTTTTTTGTTGGGCTATTGGTTAGCTGATAAGCGGTCAAAGGATGAGATACGACGGCTTGCGGAACAGAATCAGGACTTGCAGGGATCGTTGTTTCATCGCATCGGCTACACTCCGCAGGTGATGACGAATCTGAAAGAGCCGGTGGTAGAAAGAGAGATGGAACAGGGTGACGAGAAACCGCATCAGCAGGTGCATAATCAGGTGACGGTGGACTTGTTTCAGCGACGGCAAGAGGCGTTTGCGCGAGACATCCTCGGAAACCGATAAAATGTATTGCAATTAGGACAAACATTGTTTACGCTTTATGCGACATCTCGATTCTTGAGGACGTAACCACTATGCCAGCAAATGAATACTCGCCATCGGTTCAAAGTTTTTATACCACAGGCGGCGTCAGCGAACTGCTTTTGCCGCAGAACCCGCGTCGGACATCGGTTTGGATACAGCCATTGACCGAGGACATAACAATCAATTTCGGAGCGGTCGCAGGAACGAGAGCGACCGGCACACTTGCGTTTGTTGATAACCCTGCGAATGCTGAGACCATTGCAATCAACGGCGTGACTATCACGTTTTTGACGACGGTGGCAGACCCGACAGACGAAGTAGAGATCGGCGACAACGAAAAAGAGACGCGAGATAATCTCTTAGCTCTGTTGCAGGCATCGGAGGACGCTGACCTGCTCGAAGCTGAATACGAAGCAACAGAAGTCTCAGGCGATCCCGGTATTCTCATCACGTTCAAACAAGGTGGCGTGGCCGGAAACGCATATACACTCGCAAACAGTTCAAGCGCGAACGTCGTGGCATCGGGCACAACGCTCGAAGGCGGACTCGACACCGGCAATGGTTTTCTTTGGCTGCAAAACAGCGAGCATTGGGTGAATGTCGCTCAGTTCTCAAGTGCGGGTGAGGAAATATACGTTATCTCAGAAAACGCAGATTCAGAGATCGTGTATCTTGAAGCGATCGGAGGCGTGTAACAACAATGGCAGGATTAAGAACATTTGGGATCAATCCATCTGGCGGCGCTGGCGGTGGAATGGCTATTGGTGGAGCGATCACCGGAGCGGACGAGGGCAGCGTTCTGTTCGCAGGTGCGGGCGGGATACTTGCTCAGGATAAAGCGAATTTCTTTTGGGATGATACAGCCAACCGATTAGGCATCGGCCTTAATACATCCCTTGACGCAAAATTGCATATTCTCGCAGGCGGAGCGACCGAGAAAGGGTTGCTTATCAAACTCGCATCTGCTCAATCAGCGAATGCGTTTGAAGTTCAGCCGAACGGAAGCACGACGCCTTTAATTTTCATATCATCTGGTGGTGCTTTAAGGGCAAACTCGATCACTGATACCGCAGCTGGAAATTTAACTATTTCAAACGGCAGTGGTAATTCGGTGTTTATTCAAGGTGGCGGTGACGGTGGGGCGTCCGTCAATTTTACACGAAGATTTAACATATTCACACCCGCACTCAGTATAAATTCCCCGGCACAGATCACGGCAAATCAGAACAATTATACGTTTTCGGGGTTCGGAAGTTTGTTGCGGTTGTCGTCAGATGCTTCACGGAACATTACCGGGCTTGCAAATACTTGGGGAGCGGTCACGAATAACGCAGGCGACGTGCTGACGATCATCAATATCGGTTCGAACGATATTGTTCTCAAACACCAAGACGCAGCCTCGACGGACACGAACCGATTTCTAAATTCAACAGGTGCGGATATTACACTCACAGCAAATCAAGCAGCCGATCTCTTTTATGACGGAACGACGCAAAGATGGCGAGTCTATAAACGCAACTAGGAGCAACAATGCCAAATTTTCCAGCTTTCAGAACTGAGCTATTCCAAACGCTCTCAACCACAACAAACATCGAAGCCCCCCCTCAAGACCGAGTTTGCGAGTGCGGTCATTGACGCTTATCGAGGCGAATGGAACGCTCGTGTCGCATCCGGCACAACGGACAGTGCAGCCAATCGCGGACGGTTCGTAGCCAAGAAAGCCATTGACTTTTACAGTGACCACGTTCGTGCATATCGCCGAAGGTCCGACATCGCGGCAGTTCCGACCCGACCAGGTATTGAAGATTAGTTTATGAACAACGAAGAACAGAAAGCACCCGAACTTTACCTTATTGAAACATCCGTATTGCAGAGAATGATCGACGTGCTGCAAACATTACCGTATAACACGGTTTGCAATTTGATACCGGACGTTATCGCGTCAGCAAAGCCGTATGATCCGCCCAAGATCACGCCGGAGGAAGTCGAGCCATAAAGAGCAAATGCTCATACCGATCAAAAATCTAGGAATAGTAGAGACTTACGCAGAGATAGCCGAGGTTCGGGGAACTGACGGCTATTCGCATTTATTCTGTACTCAAAACGGGAAGTATTATCAGAGGGGAGTACCAGGACAGGGATGGGTAGAAGTTCCTGCATTACAGCCTCATTACGATAACATTGCGGATCGTCCAACAGGAGGCGGTGGTGGTCCGGTAGCGTGGGCAGACGTGACAGGTAAGCCATCGGAGTTTACGCCATCTGCGCATTCACACGATGGATACGCCGCATCATCGCATAACCACGACGGAAGTTATGCCGCATCGAATCATACTCACGCGATAGCTAATATCACGAACTTGCAGACCGCCTTAGACGGAAAACAGGCGTCTTTGGTGTCCGGCACGAACATTAAGACGGTGAACGGCGAAAGCGTTCTTGGTGCGGGGAACATCGTTGTTTCGGGTGCTGATCCGGCAGGATGGACAACGATAGTCAAATCGGCGAATCAGGACGTTACGGATGCTGGTCTGACGAATGATACGGACTTTCATTTTACTGTGGTCAATGGCGGTCATTACGCAGTGGAAATGGATCTGATCGTCTCGGGCAATAATGCGACCGGCGATTACACGATGGATTTTCAGATGTCCACGGGCAACCAGCGAGGAAAAGGAACGTGTCAAGGATTGAACGCATCGAATGCCGTGCAGAATATCATCGTTACGGCGGCTGGTGTTCAGGCGACCACGGCGATAGTGACAGGAGCGCCGACCGCTGATCTGAATGATCTTGTGTTCGTGAAGGTCAGTTATGCGTTCACGGCCCTTGCGGATGCCACGTTTCAGTTTCGGTTTGGAAATGCGGCCGCGGCTTCCGGGCGAACATCCCGAACGTGGAAGGGAAGTGTTTTGAGGCACAAGAGGCTCGATTGAAGCAGTTAAATCCATTACCGTTCACAAAGTGTTTTGTGCGGACGCGGTTCGTATCGGACGAAGATGGTGTGATGGAATGCTATCTTATCGCGGTCGAATCGGTGTTAAACGAAGCGTTTCGATGGATGATATTGCTTGAGAACGGGGCAATGTATAATAGCGTTCCCTTGCAGGCGTTATGTTGGAAAGAGGACGCACCGGAGCCGAGCTTAAGCGATATTTGCACTTGGGACTGTTTAGGCGAGACGACTGAGATCGTCACGCTCGATATGGTCCGAAATTGGCGGGTAGAGAGTAAGAAAGGGAATGGACGTTATCTGTTCTCGATACATTTCAAGACGCCGGAGATGTGGCAAAATATACCCGAACAGTCGAAAGTGTGTCATTTTTGCACACGGGACGATGGGAATTTTATGAGCGTGGTCAACAATGAAACACGGTTTTTGTGTTCCGCAGTGGTAAGGGATAAGCCTTTGCGGATGGCACCTAATGAAAAAGTCTGGTTTGCGGAGTAAAAATCGCTTGCTAAAGACTACAACAATGTTTATCCTGTTCGCGGATGTTTAACGCATCCACACAGACCGGACAAAAATATGAATCCAGATACAAGCGCAATTTGGGCAGAATTTGAATCAAGTGCCTCCGCAGCGATGGATGAGTCCGCCACGGTAGATAATACCGCCGCCGACGCAAATCAACCTGACCCTGCCGACGCTCATACCGCAGACGATGCCGCCACGGACGCCGCTGAGGACGTAAAGGAAGCTGAAGCAGAATCTTCTGAAAAAAGCACCGATACAGCCGATGAAGCCGCCTCCGGTGACGAGACATCCGAACTTGACGAAAAAGACGATACCGAATCGTTTGATGAACTGTTAGATCCGATCCCGACCGCAGAGCAATTACTTGCCAAGCATACGCGCATACCCGACGAGACGAAGCAGGAACTTGTGAGCCTCGCTGATAATTGGCGATCGGCACAAGAGAAACTGAATAAGATCGGCGGCGAATTAGGCGTAGAGATGCTTGAGCCGGTGGTGAACCTGCTCGGGAACCCAGACCCAACCCCGAACGATGCGATCACGGCGTTTGACCAAATGCTCAAAACGAACCAGACCGCTACGTTGCTCGGGATATTGGAATCCTCGGAAGCGATACTGACGAGTCCGCACGAACATTTTCAAAAGATGTCCGATGCTTTGATAGCACGGGTATTCGGCGACAATGTGACAAAAGAGCATATTCAACAACTGCTGCTGCTTGAACAGGCAGGGATCACGAACCTTGAGGAAGATCTGAAATACGTCGAAGCCAACACAGAAGGCGCGACATCGGTATTCACCAAGCAGAATGAGACCATCAAACAGCTTCAAAAGCAGTTAGCAGACAAAGAAGAATTGCTCAATGACCCTGAAAAACTCGCAAAGGTGCAGACATCCAAATCGGATACGGCCTTTGAGACTGATTTTGACGGACGTATCAAAGAAGCCATCGACCCGTTCCTGAAGAAAGGCAACTGGAGCCAGGAATCGGCACTCGTAAAGCACGTTATGCCTAGCATAATGAACTCTTTGAAGAACGACCCTGATTATCAGCAAATGAAAGCGTATATTCGGCAAAACGGCTACAATGCCAAGAATTTGCCGTTTCCGGTGGCATCGAAGCTGCTTGCATTGACCAATAAGGCAAAGGCAAGGACAGAGATCGCCATTCGGGAGATAAACGCCGAGTTAAGGGGACGTGCGGCGAACGGGCTGAATGCGACGGTCAAGCAAAAGACCGCGACAACGAAGCCTCAAGCAGTCGCAGTAGCCAAAAAGACCGATAACGGCACTTTGGCACGAGGAACCGCTGCATTTGAGAAAGAACGCGAAGCCATTTGGCGCGAGTTCGAGGAACAAGAAGCAGCGGCGGGATACAGGAACTAACGGATCATCTCAGGTGTTCATTGCATACGGTCAAAATAGATCAATTTTGAGAGGTATGAGCAGCAATGGCAGCACTTCAATTTAATACAACACAGCTTGCGAACGCGCAGCTTCAGGTGATGAGCCGTCTTTACGATCTCTATCAGAACGAAACAGTTCTGTGGGGCGAACTTGAGAAGGTTCCGCGAGAAGAGATCAACTTCAAGGGCTATCAGGTGGTCAACGAGATACACCCGAACGCCTCGCTCGGTTATCGGTCAGGTAACGGCGACACGCTTCCGGTTCCGCAAGGTCCGCTTTGGGATAACTTCACAGTTACCTATGTCGGCCTGCAAGCGGGAACCGATCAGACCTATGCGGCATTCTTGAATAACAATTCACGAGTGACCGCTAACTTCAGGCAGGTGGTCGAATCGAACGCACGGCAGTTTGCATCGATCTTGGACACTTACGCAACACGCGGTAACGGAACGCAGATGATGGCGACCGTTTCAGCCGCCTATGACGGCGGTTCGCCGACCGTAGCAGTTTGCAACGGGTCAACGGACTCCATCGGTCCTTCCGTGCTCGTTCCATCGGGTTACTATCAGGTATGGAACTCGGCGGGAACGACGCTTCGCAACGGCACTATCGGCGGTGCGGGTATCGTTCAGCTTGCATCGAAAACTGCGGCGAACGCGATAGGTGCAACGAACTGGCCTTCCGATATGGCAGCGACCGACATCATCGTTCCGGCGACGGGCGGTGGTTCGGCAGACGCGAGCTACGGGCTTTACGGCTTGCAGCACATCATCGACAGTGCCGGAACTTACTTCGGTCAGAATCGATCAGCGGTAAGCGGACTCGCATCGTATGAAAAAGCGATGGGCGGAAACTTGACGGTGGCCGCACTTGCCGAAACGTATGCGTCAATGGTCGATCGCGGCGGTTACTACGGTGAAGAGTTGAAAGACTTCTTGACCATCTTTATGAACTCCGGTAACTGGAACAACTACACGTCGTTGGCACTCAATTCGGGTGCGGTCGTTGGTTCGCCGAATCAGTTTATGCACACGAACTCCGGCAAGCCAGGACTTGACTTTGGCTACAAGTCGGTGAAATACACCTACTTCGGTGCGCCGGTAAGGGTTCTGCCGAACGCTGAAGGTTCGGAGATCTACTTCCTGAATTTCAAGATGCTCAAACGAGCTATTTTGAAGGATGTAGGTAATATCGCAGCCGGAATGCCAGCAAGCGATTGGCTTCAGGGCGTTAACGGCGACGGTAACTACCTGAACAGCCGTGCAAGATGGATGGACTTCTTCGGGCAGGTGTTCTCGCCGCAGCCTTTCAAACTTGGAAAGATCAGCGGTATCACACTTGTAGCACCGACGCAGAAAGCCACCCGAGTGCTTATGAACTCATAATCTGACCGTAGGGATGATGTGAGTTAAAGATCGAGGCAGGGAAGCGAAATACCTTTCCTGCCTTGAAATTAGGAGAAAAAGACAATGCAGTTCCAAAGTTTGCCGGTTGTAAGGCCAAATACAAATGAACCGTTGGAAGTTATTACATATTCGCAGGGAAGTGAGCCGTGGCTGCCTTCTCAGGGCGATATTGGGCCGGACTGCCCGTAGGAATGATCGTGACGATACTGCAACTAGAATCCGGGGCCGTCGTGACGGTCGCAGGAGCCGGAAATGTAACGGTGCTAGGACTAGGCGGGGCAACGGACACGACCGGAGCCGGAGCGAGAGCCGAACTTATCTGCTATGCCGCTGATGAATGGGTTCTTTCCGGCGACGTAGAAGCACCGTAAGGTTTATGACAACAAGACAAGCACCAAAATGGTTTGAACATCAATTAGCCGATCTGGGAGGCCGCAACCCGTTCGGCTATCCTCGTGTGCGGGTAGTATGGGCGCCTGACCGTCGCTTCGAAAGCGGTGTGATGCAGGGGCGATATATGTATCCCGATTCGACCAATCCATCAAAGTCTTTACAATGCTGGATGCTGGAAACGTGGATGCCGCCCGATCTATTCCGTGAAGGATGGAATGAAGCGATATTAGGCGAATTTCCGCACAAAGGGATGTATGGTTTGGTATGCCCGATCGCAGAATTCTATCAAGATGGACGAGTGGCGGTATTTGAACTGACCGAAGCCACGCTTGACAGCATCAAGAAGAAGTATATGGCTGACCAAGAGTGGGCAAAACTTTCAGCGGAAGATCGTTTTCAGATCGAAGAGGACAATATGGCCGAGGAATTGGCACTTCGAGAAGAAAAAGCGTCCAAGCAGGCAGATGATGTATTTGACCACGTTGTAGCACACGAGCACGAGATCAATCAGGAGATCACTCGCGTTTGGTCGATGCCGGAACATCTAGCTACGCAGGTAAAGGGCAATAAACTGCCTTTAGAATCGAACAAGTAAGGACAAAGGAGAACATATGAACACGAGTTTAGCGTCGGCAACGGCAAAGATGAACGAGATCCAAAGAAAGTCTGTGGACGACCGGAGGCGTCGGCTTGTCTATTCGGGCGGAACGCCGCATATGGCGTGTAATCCAAAGACATCAGGGATCGAATCGAATCCGATAGAAGGCGGACGGCTGTATGTCATCGCACCGGGGCGTGACACGATGAACGGTGCATTTAACGAGGGCACAGGTTCATTTGACAAGAAAGAGATCGAGATAATGCCGGTCACTTACATCCGAGGGCTTTATCGAAAGTTCGTTGAAAGCGATGCTGGCGATATGGGCTTGCGGGAACTCAGGAGTCTGATCGAGGCGCCGTATGAATACGGAAACACCGCAGAAGAATCATACGATCTTGCTTTCGATTACTTCAACGTGCTGCATCCGCCGCTTTCGAAGCCGTGTCCGTTCGGGCTTGAGCGTGTTTACAGCTCGGTGACACCGGGTAATCTGAATGCTCAGATGTATCAATCGTGTCCGACGTGCCGGTTGGAAGAACTGAAGAGCGAGGCTTGCAGTGAACGGATATTCCAAGCATCGCAATCGTTGGACAGCGGGATATTGCAGGCGTTACGCGAAGAATTGATCGCAGCCTGCGAAGCGACGCTTGCGTTTGCCGATTATCAGATCAGCGTGACCGAGGGGCAATTGGAAGGTGCAAAGCACGGTGAAGTAGGGGCGAAAAAGACCCGCAACGAAATTGACCAAGTGTATCTGAAGATGCGACACCGCCGTATCGACGCTGTTCGAGAACAAGAGACTCAGCAGCAGATCGAGATACTGACGACATCGCTTCAGAACGCACTTCAGGGTGCGGCAAGTCAGCCGGTGAAAGCAGAAGCACCTGCGGAAGCACCGGCAGAAGATGTGATCGTTCTTTCAGGCGAAGATAAGGCTAAGTATGAAGAATGGCAGAAACGGTCGGCGGCATTAGCCAAAGCCCGTGAGGTCCAGAAGCAGAACAAGGCCACGAAAGACGAAGAGCCGAAAGAAGAATAGTCCCGAGACAATAGAGGTAAGCCGCTGTGTGTGATTCGTATAGCAAGATATTCAGTTCTGCATATCTCGGCTTGGGGCAACCAACCGACGATCTGCTATCAAAATTAGAATTGAGCAACATCGTAACGCAGCGGCTTTCCTTGCGTTTGGAATCGGTGCGTCAATCTGAGCAGGGCGTGGCGATCGCCCGTTCGCAAGAGTTCACGTTGGCAGCCGATCAGGACGAGATAGACCTTACGGACGAGATCGAGGACTTTGTAATACCGATGTGGGTAGAACGGCAGACCCTTAGCATCGGGCAAACACCTGTTTGGGAATTTGTGCCAACGGTCAATATCTCAATGCTTCAGGAACAGCGGCAGACATTGACATCAGCCGTTGCATTTCACGGTGAAAATCCGCGGCAAGTAAAAGCGACGTTCTCTTACAACGGTCAGATAGCTTGGTGGGGTATTCCGCAGAATCGCATATTCCGCGTTTGGTATTTGCCGACATTATCAATGCCGAACAGCGAGACGGCACAGATAGACCTGCCTGAGAATCTGGTCAATATACTCGTGTATGACGTGTATGTAAGAGCGATACCGTTGCTAAAGGTCAACATCGCAAAGCAGTTGACAGACCGACCGGAACTGAAGCCATATCTCGAAAGCCTGAATGATCTTTACGTTCAATACAAAATGGAACAGAAAGAGTTCGATCACTGGTTTCGGAAATGGAAAGATGAGTCCCGCGGAGCCCACAGGCCCAGGAATAGACCCGACGTTTTGCAAGATATGAGAGCTATACGGGGTTATTCAGGGTATTACGGAGGTGAGAATTAACGTATGGCAACCGTAGTAAATTTTGATGACGTGCGCAAGGCTATTGTTAGCATCCTCCAAAGCTCGACTACGGCTTACGGCTCAGGTTCCACCGGTTCGACGCCTGACGGATCGAACGCGATGTTTGTCTCGAACGAGGAAATCCAAGACGCCGTACTTTACACCGACGCCGAAATCTGCACCCTAATAGCCAACACGCCCCAATCGCCATTTCAAAGCACATTTGCACAGACATCGACCGCACTAAATACCGGTTCATTCGGGGGCGTAAACCTTCCCGCGAGAAACGGAATGGTCATCAAGGTGACAGGGTTAAATGGTCAAGCCACAGCCGAGGTCGATAACTACGACTTCACCGATAATGAGGTAAACTCAATCGGTCACGGGTTCGTGACGGGACAGGCGGTTACGCTCGTAATTCTCACCGGCGACGGCGGCACACAGCCAACTGAGCTTAGTTTTGGCACGACTTACTATGTGATCTTCAGAACTGTGGATGCCTTTTCCCTGGCATATTCGCCGTATGAAGCGCAGAACGATATTGAGATAGACTTTACGGTGGGAGACGCTGAAACAGGGACATCGGGTTACGCTCCGAACTATGTAGAGCAGTATAAAGGCAGAAATGCCGACGAGATAAAAGAGGTCAATATGTTCCCTGCTCGGTTTGGCGTGAATACAGCATCAAACTCAGTAGTGCCGTGGTTTTTTATCGAAGGCAACGTTCTTTATTCGACTGCCCTTTATTCAAAGGTGATCTACACGGATTATACAAAGACGAATGCCCCGCAAGCTCCGCAGAATTTTCGGAACGCATTAGTTGCAGGGGCGGTCGCCAGATTGCTCAAGGACGGAGCGGACGAATCGGTTCTTGGATACTACAACCAGCTTTTCGCACAGTATATGCAGCAGATCGCGGCAGGTGCGACGGTATTGCCGGAGTTTGCGGGATACGCGATAGCGGGAAAAGGATAACAAACAATGTTGACAGCACCGGAATTAGGACTGCTTCTAGCTAAAAGGGTTAAACTCGGCCCCGAATATACGTTGTCTCTGCAAACGCTGATACCGGCTGCGTTGGCGAACCTTGCCCGTAATGTTGCAAAAGATCCGCAACGGCGAAATATGCTGATGACGGACGCCGAGATAGTCACGGCAGATGTTGAGCAATCGGTTTTAGACGGACGATACCGAGCGAACCTGTTTAACGTGCTGACGACATATCAAGCGATGATCAAAACGCTTCGTTACGGCACGATCTGGCACGTTCCGGCATCTGTCGGGTTTACGAGTTCGGACGTTATCACAGTGACGAACGAGATCATTGTTACCGGACATTCTTTCACGACCGGACAGCGTATCAGATTCACGACAACGGGCACATTACCGGACAATATCACGGCAGGCGTGATCTATTTCGCCATTGTGCGGGATGCCGACACCATAGCGGTAGCCGCGACATACCAAGACGCTATTGATGACGCAGCTATCAGTTTTGATATGTCGGCGGGAACGGGTTCGAGCCTTATCCATTTTGTTGATGGATGGCAGGAAGTTCAATGGCTTCAGAGTCCGACGCAGGGAACAGTTGAACCGTGCGGGCCTTTCGAGTTCGTTACAGCGTATCTGATCGGTGACAAGATGTATTTGAACAACGTAACGGGCGGTTCGTTAAGGTTCGCTGTGCCGTATCTGCCGACGCTTGAGACATTCCCGAACGACGAGGACTTAACACAAGACCTGCTTGACGAATTGGTAGCGTTATATCTGACCGCAGACCCAGCACTTGAAAAGGATGCTTAAAAAGAAGCTCACTATCGCTGATGAAATGGATGCGATGCCTCGACCGCCACGCATCACACCTGAATTATTGGAAAAGAACGACGCAGAGCAGGCGTTGCTGAGAACGACTTCGCCGTTCGACACTTCGGTAAACGGGCGGATGCTCCAAAGGGCAAAGGTCATCGTCAATGAGATGCAGGATATTCCGGCAGACGACCTTAGTCCGAGGCAAAAGCTGTCATACGCGACATCGTTGGGGATATTAGGGATGTTTGACGAAGCATACACGGTGTCCGGCGACGAGCGATACAAGGCGTATGGTGACGCATTTACGAATAAGGAATGCGAATGCCCGGATCGAGAGACCTATGTGGTCGAAAACGCCGTCCAGTTAAAAAGACGTTCTCGACTCGATATGAAAAGACGCGGATCTACCGAAACGGCTGGCATTCGCTGATAAGCTGCAATAATTGCGGGAATTTGACGATCAAAAAGCAATGAGACGACAGCCGCTAGGCACACATATATTTGACGCAGGCTTTAGCGATTCGATAAATCCGCTAAAGGCGAACCCTATGCAGTGGGGTGATGGTTCGTGCAATTTATTTATGCTTGGCGAGGGCTATCGCCGCCCTTTTAGGGGATACTTCACGCAAGGAACAGGCACAGGATCGAGACTGATGTTCCCGTTTGGATCGACTTACGGCGGATTGAGAGATTATTCGACGGTGACGGCACTTGGTTCGCTGTTAGAGGACTATTCGAACACGTTGTTTACCATCGGTGCAGGTGAAGTGGTCAAAGAAGGCATTCCGGTCAGCGAATACGCCTTAGATTTTACATTTGATCCGGCAGACGTGACGGTTTCGACAGGCACAATTGCTGAGACGTCGCACGGATTGACGACCGGAGAGCCTGTATTCTTACGAAGCACAGGAACACTGCCATTAGGATTAGTGGCTAACCGTGCGTATTTCGCTATCAACATCACAGCCAACACATTCAGATTTGCCCTTACCTATAAGAACGCATTGGCAGGAACGGCGATAGCGAACGTCGGAACGCAGGGAACGGGCGTTCATTCGCTGTTTGGCGATGCAGGTTCGTTACCGATACGAGCTTCGAGCATTATGAAGGTCGGATACAACCGTGTCGCCGATTACTTCTACGAGTATGTTGAGGATGCAGGACTTCCGCGAGTGGACACGCCGCAGGTGACGATCCCGACAAGCCCAAGTGCATCGTATCTCGGACTTATCAACGGCACGGTGAACTATAAGATAGCGGCTATTCGAGATGTCGCAAACGCAGGACAGGATATCGACAATCCGGCAGCTCCGGTGCGAGGCTTGGCGTCCAGTGCATCGGTCGTTGTTACGCTGATAAACAACACGGTTCGAATAACCTTTCCAACGGCGGTCACAGGACAGACGCATTGGGCGGTATTTTCGACACAGGAAGGATTCGGCGGCACAGGTGCTTTCTACCGATTAGGGTGGCGGCAAACGTCAGATGCTGATGCGGTTTGGTATTTTGGCATCAGCGAGACGACCGTAGCCAATGCCCCATCACGGACATTGGAGTTTGATTACCGAACGGGGGATCTGTTACCAGAATTGGCTTGGATACAGGATTATGAGCCGCCGCCAGGTTCACACTGTATTCGGTTGGAGAACATAATGGTCGTGCTCGGAGCGTATGATGGAACCGTAGGCGCGGTAAGTTTGCCGAACTATTTTGAATCATACAATCCATTTCATCTGCTATATTTCCCTGAACCGGTAACGGCTGTATTGCAGCGACAGATCGACAATTACGCATTTGTGGCGACTCGGAACGGTATCTATACGATCCAATATGTCGGCTATCGCGGCGAGGATCTGCCAAGTGCGACGGTAACGACGATAAGCCCCGAGATCGGCATTGCGTATCAGCATAATTGGGCGATCGGTGCGGGCAATATCGCAATGTTCATCGAGGGTGCGGGAATAGCGATAATGCGGAATGAGGGCGTTATTGACTACGAATTTGGGCGAGAAGTGGCACGTTTCACAAGAGGATGGACGGCGGTAAATACAAAAGTAGGATTCGACCCGTCAACCCGTTCGTTCGTATTCGGGCATCTTGGCGAATCGGTCTCGTTCTGTCTTGAAAGCGGTGTATGGTCAACTCCGGTTTACAACACGGATGCGGGCGTTAATGCTAATTGGCTGGCTTGTATCAATGCTCAAGGACGGCTCTATACCTCACTGGATGCGTCAGGAACGGCGACAGCATATATCTACGACGATGCGACAGATACGACCCGAATGCCGATATGTTCAAGCGGGCAATGGATAGTGCCGCAAGGAACGGGCAGGGGTAACGGTATCTACGAATTAGCGTCTGCTATCGATCAGGGCAACAACATCGAACCTGTGATAAGCGTTCTGCATAAGAATCTGTTTCAAAAATACATTCGAGGCTGTTCGACAACGAACGGCAGCAATACACTGACAGCCCCCGCGAACACGTTCACAACGGCTTGGACAGGCAAGATCGCGGTAGTGACAGGATTGAACGTCGGCGGTTCGGGCGTGAACTATCTGATCGTCCGTTTAACATTTGCGACGAACGCGACGGCAACGATGACAAATCCGACAACAGGAACGAACGTAAATGCTCAGGCATCGCTTACAAATGTGTTCGTGCTGATCGGCGAATACGCCTATGCACAAACTCCGGTAGCGAACCGAGAGCAGCATTTACCGAATCTGCGTCCGGCTGTGCAGGATTGCCGCAGCTATGCGGTATCGGTGTATCAGCCAACGGATGCGGTTCGAGGCGGATGCTATGAAGTGGACATATTCGGAAGCCCGCACAGGACATCGGCGGTCAATGTTTAAGAAGAATGTTACGAGACGACCAACCCATAGACTTGGTTCAGGCGACGTTGCTAATATCATCCTTGCAGGACAAGGTTGAGCGGCTTACAGGTCGCGTTACGTCTTTGCAGGGCATTCTTTTGCAGCCGTCACAAGGTGAGGGGATTCCAGCAAATTCACCACAAGCGGTAAATCAGATCCGCAACGGCACATTTTCACATTCGACCAATAGCTGGAACAACACGCCGGGAGCGAATAACGGACAGAGGGAATGTGCTTGGTATTATTCGCATCCGATCCAGCCCGGGCAGCCGATGTTCAAAGAGAACTACGCTTCACCGTATCAGACATTGACGCTCGGAACGGTGACAGGCAGCAACATCACGATAACAGACCATTTTCTAATGACCGGCACGGCGGTGCGTTTCTCAGGTTCGATACCAACCCCGTTAGCACCGTCAACGACCTATTATGTTATCCCGATAGACGCGAACACGATACGAGTTGCCGCTACGCTTGAAGATGCGATAAAAAGCAACGAGATCACGCTTACCAACACGGCAACGGGCGGCCTCCTGATATACAGCTATACATTAAAAAGCAGTAACAATGATTATTATTCCGAGCATTTTGCCGATTGGGATATCGCAACAGGGTCTGCTCGGTTCACGAATCCTCTAACGGACATCTCCTGTTTTTTGCCGGGCAATAATATAGAGGCCGGATATTCTTATTATGCGGTCTTTAGCATAGTGCGAATGAATCCGTATGTCTTCGCGTCGCCTTCTTGCCGTATATTTGCCGGACTCTACGGTTACTCAACATCTCAGACACAATGGAACTGGCTAAATGCTCCGTATGTGATCACCGGGCAGCCTCTTGGGACAATAAACACGCCTACTGAACGCGAATATCTTGTCTTTGTAGAAACGGACAGGGGGGTTACTATCGCCACTTCTCCATTATTGATAACAGACACTCCCAGTGATGCGGATTTTGGAGGAGGGGCGACAGTGTTCCTGCGATGGCCCCGTCCTTTGAGTTTTGGTGTTACAAGCTACGCGATATATCGCCGGACGCCGACAGAATTCGATCCAAGCGACGTTGATACAGGAACGGATGAGATAACCATAACGGCACACGGGCTAACGACCGGACAGCCTATCAGATTCACGAACAGCGGAGGCGGCCTGCCTGCACCGTTATCAGCATCAACGGTCTATTATGCTATACGCATCAATGCGAACGTATTTCAGGTAGCAGCATCTGTCTCTGATGCGACAAATGGCATCGAGATAGATCTGACAACAGCAGGAACAGGTTCTCATTTCTTGCAGGTATATGTAAGATTGAACACCATATCCGGCATCTCGTTTTTAGATAATGGCGGTTTTCAGGCATTTGCTACCGGATACCCGACCGCTGATTACAACGAGCTTATTGCATATACCGCGTCTGTTCCGAATGTGGTCGCGACGCTTCCTTATTCGGGAGACCCTTTGTTCAATGGATGGGCAGTCCTGCCATTCGCTATCCGTGTTCCGCAAAATTATGACAAAGGGGATACCGACCTTACATTGGGACAATGGCTCCGATGGGGGCTGACCGAAGAATTGAATTTAAGAATAGTCAACGATATCACCGCGACGTTCAATGATAATGAGTTCATTAGCACGGTCGGGCAGTTTGAGACAAATATGATCAGGAAAACAGCGGTCGTGCAAGATAAGGCCGGGAATGTTATTACTGGAACCGTTACGAATGTATCCGGCATCAATTCGATACAATTAGATACCAACTGGACATACACGACCGATACGAACGCTACGATAACCATTGAAGGCGGCGCTCCTGCGCATTCTTTATTCATTGACCTTGCCCATTTAACGTATTCACAGGGTGCGGCATTCTCTCCTAATCCTGAAGATATTTCGCCGGACAGAGGCATCCCGACAGCAGTTCCGAATGGAACGACGCAAGGGCCGATCATCATTGGTCAGCTTCCCGGTAACAGCGATGGAACTCCAGTATGTCTATACCAATACGAGACGGTAGTCACGGAAACCGGAGAGATATTTGCCCACGAATTGCGGTTAGGAATGAGGCTTCCGAACGGGCACGGCAGTTACAATACGCTGGTCGAAATGAAGTCGGGAGTGTCGGATGTATGGCGTGTAACGACGGAAAATGGGGCATCGCTTCTTTGCACGGATACCAAATTGATATATGTGGGCTTAAATGAAACAAAAATGTTAGCCCAATTACAAAAAGGTGATACTATTTTAACGGTAGAAAACGGTGTTATTGTTGAGGCATCTATCTTAAACATTGAAAAAGTTTTAACAAAGCAAATTGTCGTCCAGATCGGCTTAAGTCCAGGACATTCATTCTTAGCCGGAACATCTGAAGTAAAGGTCTTGGTGGATAATAATAAGCCATTGCCGCCAATAGAATTGCCGCCCGTGATCTAAGATCGTAAACACACTAGAGGTGTATCAATGAAAAGAAAGCAATATGACCAACTACTACGAATGCTTCAGCAGCAGTCTCAGGCCGCTCTGCAGGCCGCACAGCAGCAAAGCCCGTGGGAAATAGAAGCTCAGAACAGGTATAACCAAACAAAGAGTTTTTTGGATAGCCGTGATTATCGGAACTTACCAACTGGTGTTCATATCCCGATGCTTTCGCTTGCTGAAGGACAGCGGATGCGGAATATGATGCGGGGAACAAATGCAGGACAATCTGCAAAGGGAATGGACTCCCGAATGCTTGCGTCCCAAAGAGAACTCTCAGACAATCAGTTTGTTCAGGATTGGGGCGGGGCATATGAAGAACAGATCGGCAATCTGATGGGGCAGCAGGACAACACCTTGTCATTCTTGCAGGGTGCGCACGCTAACAGGATGAACACAGGATTGCAGGGTTCGCTCGGACTGTTTAACGCGACGGCACAGAACATTAAACCGAAACAATCTTTTTGGTCGAGCTTTCTACCCGGACTGCTTCAAGGCGGTGCGAGTGCGGCGATGAGCTTCATCTAGTAAGACGCATATGGCTGATACATCCAAGAACACGCCGATGACTGCTGAGATATTCTTACAGCAGGTGTCGCAGAAGATCAGAGATCAATCGGGGCGTCTCGATGATACATTGGTGCGTTCGTCTGTTCTGCTTAGAAAGCGGACACGGGGATTGAACGACGATGACCTTACAGGTGCGTTCGCTCCGGTGACGAACAATTGGGTGTCCATCGACAATTCAAGCATCTATTCATTTAACATTGTTAAGCCGACGATCAGGGCAAATACCGCCGCTCTGATAACAGCCCGTATCAAATTGATGGCAGAACCGGTGTCGATCCGCAATCCAAGAGCGGAGATGGCATCGCAAGTGGCGGGCGTCCTGCTTGAAGAATACAGCAGATCGGAGTGGACGAATCAGCTATTCGAATACATCGCAAACGAGATACAGACAGCGCCTGGCGTCTTTCTAAAGACCGAGATCAATCCACATAAAAAGCGGTATCATTCAGTACCGAAGTTCGAGACGGTATCGCAGATAATGCCAGGAATGGCTATCTGTTCGGAATGCGGAAGTGAAACGCTTGTCGAGACAGAAGTAGAACCCGATTCATTCATTCCGTGCGAGGTTTGCGGCGGGGCCGCTATTGTCGAGCGTATGCCGGAAATAGTGGACGTTGATGTGAAGACCGGCTTTGACGAATTCAGCACAGGAACACCCGAGACAAAGGCGTATCCGTTTTGGGAATTTCGCATTGACCAGATCGGAACGCAGGGCGGGAATATAGAGAACGCACGATGGTTCGAGCATCATTATCTGACATCGGCGGACGAGCTGATACTTGAATACCCTGAATCGGCGGACGAGATACGCGGTGCGGTCAATACCGATTGGAGTTACGGGCTTCGATGGCAGTATTCGCTTCAGACCGGAGGACGCGGGCTTGAGGATCTGCCCGAAATGCAGGTCTATCCGCTTTGTGAGGTTCGGGATATATTTCTGACACCTTCGATGTATCTGAACACGCCATTGGCAGAGGACTTTGTATTAAAGAACTCAGAAGGCAAGGTCAGATTCAAAGTAAAACAGGGTAAAACATTTGCCGATGGTGAATTTGAAGGGGAGCCGCTCGAAGAATTCGTGCTTTGTTTCAGAATGGCGGGGAACAGCATCTTGGACGTGTTCCCGATGGATTTTACAAAAGCCTTTGCGTATATCGGCTTTTTGCACAGTTCGGCACAGTTCTGGGCGTTATTCGCCACCGAGCTTATCACGCTGCAAGACATTGTGAACTATATGCTCACGATACAGATGTATCATGTTCGCAGAAACGCGACGACCAGCATCATCTATAATTCAAACGCTATCGACCCTGAAGCGTTCGGTAAAGACCTTATCGGTTCGAAGAATACACTTCCATACGATCACCCGATAAGCAACACTTACGGCGTGATACCTGCGTTAGAACTTCGTGAGCCGATGCAGATGGTTCAGGCTACGATGGCGGTTCGTGGTGACATAACGCAGGTGCAGCCCGCAATGGTCGGCGAGGCACAGCCGAATCAGCCGTATGCGGCACAGCTGCTTCAGAAACAACAAAGTTTGGGGCTTTTGTCACCGGCCTCATTGTCCGTCGCTCACGGAAAAGTAAAGTCGGCTAAAGAATATGTAAGACTTCGAAAGTCTTTATGGACGGAAGAGGATACGGCAGCATTGCTCGATTCTCATTCCGATTGGACGGAAGAGTTCATTGATGCGTTCTTAGAGACGGACATCGACCACGAAATCATTATCTCGTTCGCACAAGGCAGCGAGATACCGCAGACGTTGATGGAACGCGAGATCAAACTGCGTCAGACATTGCAGGATATTGGGGCATTGATGCAGTTCAATCCGGCGATGGTCCGCGAAGAAACACTTATCGAGATACTGCACGAGATAATGCAGGCAGGAAACGTCGAGATAGACGTGAACAATACGGAATCAGACCTTCGGCTTGCGGAATCGCGGTATGATTTTCTGCTTACACTGCTTGAGCGTCAGCCGTTCGAGGCGACGGACGATCCGATGTGGAATCAGGGTATCGCGGAACAGATACTCAAACAGCATCCGATATTCCAGCCAATGATGATCGAGGGGCATAAGACGATCATCGAGTTTTACAGCGAGAAAGCACGTCAGGCATTGGCGAGTGACGATCCGAATTTCTTGGTTGCGACCTGTTTACAGGGAATGATCGCATTACAGCAGCAAGCGGAAGTTATGCTTGCTCAGAGAATGGGGCAGATGCAGATGGCGGCACAAGCACCGATGATGCAAATGCAGCAGGAACAAATGATGCAGCAGCAGGCGGCGGCAAGCGAAGAAGCCGCGGCAGCCCAGCAACAGGCTCAGGCAGAAAAAGAGGCTGATCGGGCTTACGACCGAGAAGTAAAGACTCTTGAGATGTTGGATAAAGAAGAAGATCGGAAGCTGAAACGCGACGAGATGAAACAGAAGCAAAAAGCGGCGAAGGGGTGAGAAGATGCAACAGCAAGAAGCAATGATGCGGGATCTACTCAAACGGTATCGGTTTGGCAGTCGGGGTCAGCAACCGAATGCGCCGGACAGATCATCGTTTACGGCGACACGTCCGATGGCGCGTCCACAGGGCGGCTTGCAATTAGAGGACGTTGCCGAGCTTGACTTTGGACAGCTTGTGCGACAAGTTCCGCCGCAGACCGAAGAAGGCAACCCGTGGGGACGTGCTTTAGGGAACATCGGCGGTGCTCTAGCCGGAAAGACCGCTTCACTATTGAAAGGGGATGAAGAAGAAGGTGTCGAGATTACTGAAACCGAAGAGTCGCCGGTAAAGAAAGCAGGGAGAGGTGTTCAGGAATGGCTTCAGGGCGGACAATTGCCGGTCGATGAAGTATCTATTATCGGTGAAGAAACGACCGAGCCGACATTGGCACGAGAACCACGGGCGTCTGATGCGTTGTGGGCGGAGATTCAGCGTCGAACAGGAAAAGACCTGAAAAAAGGCGGAAAGGATGCCGACACGACGCACAATTTCAAAGATGTTTTACGTTCTTTCGGACTCGGTGCGTTACAGTCGCTTGCGAATGCCGACCCGAGACAAGGAACGGCTTCGATGTTGGGCTCGGCGCTTGGCGGAGGTATCGCCGGTGGTGTCGGCGGTGCGATAGACCCGAATACCGACGAGAAAATAGGCAACGAAATAGCCCTTGCATCGCTCACGCCAAAGTATCAGCAGCAATACGGACTTGAACAGCAAAGGGATGTAGATGAACTTAATCGGCAAAAATCCCAAGCGGCTATTGACGAACTAACAATGAGACCCGTATTGCGACGGAAAGAGATAGAACGCAAGGCTCTCGCCGATCAACGTCGGAATGAAATGGCTCAAATGACATTGGATTGGAAAAAAGAGGACAGAGACCGTTTCTACGAACTTGAAGAACAAAAACAGGCAGCAAGAGAACGCAAGGACGAAACGGCGGTTCGCCAATTCGAGAGAAAGCAGGCAGAGATCGAGCGGGCAAATAGAGCGCGTGAGAAACAGAACGCGGACAATGAAGCCGGACGAAATCAACGAGCGGGATTAGCCGAAGCTGGACGAAATCAGCGTCAGCAAATTGCGATACAGGCACAGGCTAAAGCCGCAGAATTAAGGGCTGCACAGCAAAGCGGACGAATGGAGCGAGCCGCTGAACTTAGAAAGGAACTCGA
This sequence comes from Geitlerinema calcuttense NRMC-F 0142, assembly GCF_030285425.1. Classification (NCBI taxonomy): domain Bacteria; kingdom Bacillati; phylum Cyanobacteriota; class Cyanophyceae; order Geitlerinematales; family Geitlerinemataceae; genus Geitlerinema; species Geitlerinema calcuttense. Next base: position 29,406 of record NZ_JASVEJ010000001.1, read on the forward strand.
AGAGCTGAAACGTCAGTATGACAACCAATAATGACGACATCCTGAAATGGGCAGACTCGCTTGGCACGGAATCCGACGATGATGCCTTGCTAGGCTGGGCGGATTCGCTTCAATCTGCCACGACCACCAATGGCGTGGACTCCCTGCTTGATCGAATGCGCGGGAGCGTTGTCACTCAAGAAAGCGGCGGGAATCCAAAAGCTCGTAATGCCAGAACGTCCGCGACGGGGCTATTTCAGGTGCTACCATCCAATATCCCGAATTGGACGCAGACCTATCTTGGTAAAAGACTCACTCCTGAGCAATTCGCAAATGATGTAAACGCCCAAGAAAAGGTCTTTCGCGGCGAGATGGGTAAGTATCTCAAAAAAGCCAAAGCGAAAGGCGTTGATGATGATACGGCCATTCGTATGGCATCTGCTGCGTGGTATGGCGGTGAGGGTGCAATGGGCCGCTACGATGACCCCAGGCGGTTTCGTCCAGACGAACCATCTTTTCGTGAATACACAAGATCGATCCTGAATCGCATCAAAAAGACAGATGGGCCAAGCCGTATGTCTGCCGATTCCGCTGATGCAATAATGCGGGACGTGTCGAGTTTGCTTGGCACGGGATCTAAACCAATGGCAAGCGATATTTTGCCAACGATAAACCCTGTAAAACCATCGCCAACAATACAGGGACAGCCGATGCCGCCTGCTCAGATGCCGCAAGCACCGCCCGTTGAACCGGAATCGACCGAAACGATAGCGGCTCAGGCGATGAGTATGCTTGAACCATCAAGCCCGCGATCTGCATTGCTTCTTAACACGCCGGAACAGGAACAATCGCTTGACCCGTCACAGTTCGCGGGTTTTATGCGGCTAAAGACGCCGAACGGTATCCTGATCGTAAATCCGGCAAAGGCTCGGAAACTAGGTATTACGAACATTCCTCAGTTCGTCGCTAAGAACGGATTCGCCAAATTGATAGGTAAAGCCGCGGATGTCGGCAATAACACGGATCAAGGCTTGGTCGTTGTCACGACAGCACCAGACGGCACGGAATTGGCGTCATCTGTCGTGCGTGGCCCCGATGACGCAAAACGGCAAGCTGAAATAGACAGACGTTCATTCCCGAACGTGCAGGTCACACAACGGGTAGTTTCAGCACAAGACGTAGTAGCCGCAAGAAAACAGCAACGAGCAGCGAAATACGCACAAGCAATGCAGCAGGGCATCGGCCCACAAATGGAAACTCCGATGCCGGTCGAGGATGAAATAGTTCAGACCGAGCAAGAGCAGGTGACGGTGGATGATCCGACCGTGCAGACGCTTGGCGGACTCGGCGGTGACGACGAATTTAAGTTGCCGACAATGAGGCCGATACCTGAAGATCCGCCTCGTCAATACACAAAACGAGATACATCAAAACTCAAACCAGGTGAACGATTCTATGAATTTGAGCGCACAGGCAAAGCCGGAGACTTGGACTATCTTGGGCAATCCGAAGGGAAGCATTATTTCACAAATGCCGATGGTGACGAGTTTGCGATGGGATCGGATGGAAAGATCCAGTCCGTTACCACTTTCCCTGCTCAATTAAAATTTGGCGATAAGACGTTCAGGCGGGCAGGCAAAGGCGTTTACGAATCAGAGGGCGAGCTTTATAACGTAAGCCCGACCGACGACGGCTACCAAGTGACCGGCAAGGTATCGGATTCAATCCGTGAATTGGAAACGCTCGGCAAGGCTATCGGCGGCGACCAGCAGGCTCAGTCTAAAATTGACATCGACCGAAAGTTTGAGAACTTTCTAAGAGAACGGAAACTTGAGCGCAATCAAGATAGTGTTAATGCTTTCAATGAGATGTTGGCAGCAGAAAGCGATAAAGCGTTTTATGCTCAAAAAGGAATCGAAGGGCTGATAAAGTTTGCCAAAGATAAAGGGCTAAACGAAAAAGACCCTGAAACAATAAAGGCATATAACGAATTTCTTAAAAAACAGCCAAATCAGCGAACTCAAACGCGGACACAGATACAGCCTCCGTCAGCTATGCGGACGGGGCAACCGCAGACCGATGTTTCGGTTGATGTGGTTGACGAAGAAGGCGTTGTTGACAGCACAAATCGAGGGGCTGGATTCAAAAAGGTCATAACATTCCGCGATAAACCCGATAATATCTCTAACACGGAGTGGGCGAGAAATGCCCTTATTCCAGATCTTGTCAGAGAGACAGGGCTAGACGCTATCGACATTGAGACCTATCTAAAGCAGGGCATCAAGACGAGACAGGGAACGCGGCTTGAGGATACGCCAAAAGATAGTCATTGGACGTTTGAGTTAACCGCGGACGACATTCAAGGCATTGAAAACATCGCAACGAGAAAGCGAGACTTCTTAAGGCACGTCGTCGCATCCGGTGAAGATATTCCGGCAGAGGTTCGTAAACTTTTAAGCAAGAAATATGGACTTGATCCGCAAGAGATCGAAGAAGCATTGCAGGGCGGCGGTGGATACGGCGATGCGTTCCAAGAAGGGCAGAAAACGCGGGCCGGATATGAAAAACTGCTTGGTGAATTGTCTCAAAGTGAAGACGAATTCACTCGCGTCAATGCCCGTGCGTTAGCGGACATAATAACTCGTAAGATCACGCCGGAAGAAGGGCAAAGAAAACTGGACGCTTCGGAAAAGCTGCTCAATGAATTGCGTGATATTGAGCGGTCTCAGGCGGCGATCGCTCAGCGAAATATAGATCGAGTCAATCGCGGCGAATCACGGCAAGGTGTCAGTCCGTATGTTGCGCGGACGCCGGAACAGGTCGAGGGAGACGTTCTTAAACGCTTCGCAGAGATCGAAAAGCAATACGGCGATGCCGAAAACTATTACAAAGAGCAGGAACGAATTGCAAAAGAATATAAATACCGCCCGCTTTCCAAACCGATAGAGTTTGCAAAAGGCGTTGTAAGTGCCGTCCCACAGGCTGTATCGAGCTTACTGAATTACAGCTATCAGATACAGAACCTGATGCCGAACATAATGCGGAATCCCGCAAAATGGGCACTTGGTAAAGAAGATGAGATTGACGCAGACGCAGAACAGATATTAAAGGCGGCAGAAGGTATCAATGACCTGATCGACTACGCCTTAAATCCGAACAAAGACCTGTCAGGTTATTACGAAGCAGGAAATGTTGTTGGACAGGTGCTGTTAATGGCGGGCACTGGTGCTGTTACAGGCAGCCTTAAAGGTGTCGGGCTACTTGGAGCGGCAATGGAAGCCTCCGAGCAATACGATGATGCGAGAAAGGCAGGCGTGACCGATCCCGCCACTCTGAGAGAAGCAACGATAGTCGGCACGGTTTCAGGTCTGTTAGATGTTTTACCTATTGCGTGGGCATTGAAGCCATTGCGGAACGCAGAGAAAACGGGCGTTATTGGCGGCTTGTTCAATCGGACATACCAAAGCCTCGTTAAAGAGGTCGGTGAAAAGCAGGCCGCGGAAATAACCAAAAATCTTTGGCAGCGTTTTGTTGACCGGACAGTTAAAGTGGCGACAGGCTCAGTCATAGAGTCCGGTCAGGAACTTACGCAAAAGAAGATAAAAGACCTACACGCATCGCTTCGATGGGACCCTGCGAGAAAGGTTTGGGAATTAAGTTCGGATGACATCTGGACAATGCAGCTTGGGGCATTGGGCGGGGCGGTTGGCGGTGGCTTACGAACAGCGATAGAGAGCCGAATGCAGCCCGCAGTGGAGAGTGCGCAACCCCAGGGTGATGCAATGTTGAGGCGTTTCGTTCAGCAGTTGGATGAGGCTGAAGCGCCGGAACAGGCGACCGCACCAACCGTTGCCAAGCCCACAGTGGCTACGGAAAAGGCAACACCTCGGACAACTCCCGTTTCCGGCACGTTAGAAGCAGGTCAGGCTGTGACAATGCAGAACGGCAATCCTGCGACCGTTATCGAAGATACGGGGGCGATGGTCCAAGTTGAAACGACGAACGCGAAAGGCAAGCCGCAAACTAAGTGGGTAAACAAGGACACGTTACAAATATCGAATGAGACTGAAACAGAGATTCAGGAACAGCCCGCACCTGTGGGCGAGACTGCATTGGAGGCGGATCAAGATACTCAAGATCAGATTCCGGCGACCGTAAGCGAAACTACCGCCGATACGAAGGCCCTCGAAGAAGAGACAGCCCAAGCGGACGGAAAGACGACCGTGCAACCAAAAGCGGCGACGCCGGAAAGATCGCAGAAGCCGTTGACGATGGTTCCCGCACCGGAAGGAAAAGCAAGACGGCGGGATTCGTTCGAGTTCGACGCACCGAAAACAAAAACGCAGAGGGCTATTGATCTTGAGGCTAAGAGCAAACCGTCCCCAACTCCATTGTCGAATACTCAAATTGAGTTTTCGAAAGAACAAGCCAAGCCGTTCGACGATTTTCGCCGATCCGTGATCGATACTGCTGATGTCGCGGATCGATCCGTGCTGCCCGAATACGCTAAAGACGGGATTTTCGAGATCGAGCCCCATGTAACCGTAAAATACGGACTCAAATCGAACACAGCGGCCGACATCGCACCAACACTAAAAGGTGAAAAGCCGATCAAACTGACACTTGGTAAAACCTCGGTTTTCAAAGGCAGTGAGAAGAAGATTCCCGGCACCGATAAGCCGGTTCCGTATGACGTGGTGACGGTCGAAGTAAGTTCGCCAGACCTCGAACGGTTGAATAAGAAACTGACCGATGGCACGGATAATACAACGACATTCCCGTATAGTCCACACGTTACGTTGGCTTATGTAAAGCCAGGGATGGGCGAAAAATATGCAGGGCGTAACGATTTCGAAGGTCAGGAGTTCACCTTCGACGGTGTAACATTCTCACCTGCCGATAAATCCGGTAAATCGGTTATTTCGCTTGGCGAAAAGGGCGATGCAACTCTCCGAGGTGAAGCCCACCCCGCGACGGAGAAGTCATCAGAACAGAAAGACGTTTCTGCTAAGGAAAAATCCGCAAAAACATCAGAGCAGAAAGGCGAAACTGCTAAGGCGGAAACGAAGAAAAAGGCAGAACCGCGTTCATTTGTCGAAAAGTCAAAAGAACTGTGGGGCGAGAATTGGTATGTCAGTAATCGCCCCATAGAAAGATACGAAGAAGCTGGTGCTACGCGAGTAACGAAAGGTCAATACGCAAAGGCTGAAAAGGAATGGAACGAATCGCCCGAAGGAAAGGCTTACGAAGAATGGCGACAAAAGAAGATTCAGCCTAACCTATCCTTCGACGACGATGTGCCGATGCAGTCAACCGGAGCCCCCGACGCGAAAACAGAAGAACCCAAACCAGCCAACATTGACCAGTTTCAAGATTATGGCGACAAGATCGGTGGGGCAAAGAAAGATATTTATCAACGTGTTAATGGTGTAACAGACGAGGATCTTACAACTCAGCCATTGAGTAAAGCATTTCCGCGTCCTGATTTTGCACAACTTATAAATAATGGATCTCTTTCCCTTGAGTCGGCTAAAGTCTTAAGTTTCTACTATGACAACATTCCCGCTAAACCGCGAAAAGCATACCGCATTCCTAACTGGGTAAAACAAGTTAACGCTGTCTTAGATATATTCAAAGACGTTCTAGCGTCGTCAAGTCCAACGATTGCGGAAACATTCCTGAAACGAGCAAATATGCCGTTAACGGATCAGTATGAAACCTATTCTGCATGGTTGGATGTGACAGGGTTCCCGGCGACATCTGCCTCGATGCGGGGCTATCAGATCAAAAAGTTCCGTCCGTGGAAAGAAGGCGAATCACCTGACCCTGCATACACCATAGTTAAAGGTCCTTATATTAAGGCAACGTTCCAGACGGCCCATGCAGCAGCGGAGCATTTACAAAAGATGCTTTCGGAGCCATCCAAAACTACATTCAGTATTTACGAAGATCGCAAAACTAAAGATATTTTTATTGGCAAAAAAGGTAGTAAAGGAACAGTGCGGCTTGTAGAGGGATTTGCGACTGTAAAAGAGGCTCGGGCGTTCCAGAAAGACAATCAAGTTAGCTTAGAAGAAATGTGGGAAGCCTTGAAATACAAACAAGGCGTAGAACGTAAAGACTCCGGTGAAGAGGTCAGGGAAGGGAAGGACTGGCTCAAGGGGCGAGATATTGCTTCAACCGAGGAATTTGCTAGGGCATTTGGATTCAAAAGTGTGGAATTTGGGAATTGGGTCAAGCAGGGCAACACTAAAAATGAACGACAACAATCTATTAACGATGCCTACAATTCCCTGATGGACCTTGCGGATGTTTTAGGGCTGCACCCAAAAGCGATCTCGCTCAACGGCACACTTTCCCTTGCTCTTGGTGCTCGCGGTAGCGGTTATGCAAGCGCTCATTACGAACCGGGTAAGATTGTCATAAATCTAACTAAAACGCGAGGGAAGGGTAGTCTTGGGCATGAATGGTGGCACGCTCTTGATAATTACTTTAGCCGGATGCGGGGAGATAAATCGGGGTATATAACAGAATCTCCGCGTGTTCAAATGATTCGGGATAGTGGGATGTTTGTCGAAGATCCCCGTATTCGCAAAGAATTACTGGCGGCATATAAGGAAGTCGTTGATGCTATACGAGCAAGTGATCTACCTAAACGATCAGCCAAAATGGATCGAACCCGCGCTCAGGGATATTGGTCCACAATGGTAGAGATGACTGCACGGGCATTTGAAAATTATTTGATTACATCCCTCGGACAAGAAGGACGACGAAATGACCATCTAGCCAACTTTCGCGATATGGGTGATTGGGCCGCTCACAGTATGGATGTTGACGCTTTCCCGTATCCGCTTGAAACCGAACAAGAAGCAATCAACGCATCATTTAAGAATTTATTTCAGACGATCGAGCAAAAAGAGACCGAAGACGGGAATGTGATGATGCAGTCTCGGCGGAAAGGTTCTGATATTATAGATTCTCTGTATAATCCAGAGAGAGGTATTGATTATGAGCAAATTAAAGATGTCGCGGGGAGAATTGAAAGCGGCGAGCTTGAGATCGGCCGCCTTGATCCAGCAGGGGAGCGAGGCAGGATTGCGGGCGGTCGCCGAAATGTCGAAGCATCCCTTGTCCTTGCGGCAAATGAAAGAGCAGGTCAAAAAACATCAACAGCAGACCGGATGGGTTCGCACTCCAATACCATCCGGCAGCAAGAAAAACTCTTAGAAGCATACGCCAAACGCGAAGGTATTTGGTTCGATGAAGGGCATTTCCCTGAACGTCTTTTTCTCGGACGCGGCGGTGAAGCCAGCGTCTATCAAAAAGATGATAAACGGGTGGCTAAGACCGTCAACTATCGGCACATCGACAAAAGCCTTACTCCGCAAGAATTCATCGACAACCGCATAGCGTTGTTCAATACGATCTTTCCTGAATCTCATTACGAACTAATGGGCTTTATGCGGACAAGGGACGGGAATTTTCGGTTCATTGTCACACAGCCATTCATTCAAGGCAATAACGTCAGAACCCAAGCGGATGTGGATGCCGCGATGAATGCAAAAGGGTTTGACCGATCGGGACGCGAATCTTACACAAGTGAGCTGTATCAGGTTCACGACCTGCACGTTAATAACGTGCTAAAAGATGACGCCGGAACTGTGTTTATTATCGACGCAGTTCCAAAGCCGAATTACGAAGTAAGCCCGAGTGAAATTGAGGACTCGGCCCCACCGATGCAGTCTCGGCGGCAGACATCCGACGAAGACTTCTTTAGATCACTTCCTGACATTGGCGATGCCGAAGTATCCCTGATAGACGCGGACGCCACGTTAAATGCTTCAGGCGAATCCGATGCGTCTGTTGAGGCGATGAACCGGCAACGCAGCGAACAGAGGCAGGGTCTTACCCGGGTAAAGGTGGACGTTCGGAAGCCGAATGTGGAAATACCGCTTATCGGGCAGAACGTGGACATCCAGCCGCAGCCGAACGAGGTCATTTTCTTTCGCGGCGGGAATCGTGACGGCGAGGTGATCGCACGGGGCAGTAATCCACGAACAGGACGGTTTGTGCCCGAGACGATGGACGTTCCGATGCAGAGCGTGAGGGGGGAAAGGCAATCCGAACCATTCTATTCCCAAGTAGAACGCACCATCGAGCAGAAGATGCCGAACAAGGCGTCTGCCGAACAGATCAAGGGCATTCTGAAAGATGCGAAAAAGGAAGAGCTTGAGTGGTTAGACCTTGATTCGTTCCTTGCGGAAAATCCGAATCCAACGAAGCAAGAGGTTTTAGACTATGTTCGGGCACATAATGCACAGGTCGTTGAGGTTGTTAAAGGGGGACAAACCACTGACGCTCGGGCAAGAGAATTAGCCCAAGAGCAAGCAAACAATGAAGCGGAATGGGAAGAATATATTGATCCTGACAACACTATGCCGTTTCATGAGTCCAGTTTGGAGGAACGGACGCAGGCTGCGTGGGATATGTTTTCTGAAGAGTATTTGCGTCAAGCCAAGGAAGAGTTGGGTCAAGATTCTAGTAACACCAAATTCTCTGAATACACCCTCCCCGGCGGTGAGAACTACCGCGAACTACTATTGATTCTTCCTGACGAGGCGGCTGGTGGTTACAAATCCTCCCACTGGTCAGAACCCAACGTCCTTGCCCACGTCCGCTTCGATACGCGAGACGGTGGTAAGACATTGCATATCGCGGAGATACAGAGCGACTTTGGGCAACAACTACGAAAGGAAAGAGGTAAAATAGAGAAAGCCTTAAAGGAAGATTTCGAGGCAATCGTTATGAAGATGGCGGAGTTCGGTGAGATCGATATTGTATGTTAAACCGATACTATGTTTATCGACACATTCGCCCTGATACGAACCAAGTGTTCTATGTCGGTAAGGGGAGAAACCGTCGAGGGCGATATTTATACGAGCGGTCGAAATCCAAATGCCGACGCAACAAATATTGGTGGAACATAGTGAAGAAAAACAAGGGTAAATATATCGTCGAAATTGTTGCAGAGTTTGAAACTCAAGAAGCCTGTGACGCTAAAGAAATTGAGTTTATTGCCTTGTATGGCCGATCAAACTTAAAAGGCGGAACGCTTTGCAATCTAACGGACGGTGGTGACGGATCGACAAATATCGTCCATTCGGAAGAAACAAAAGCTAAACTCCGAGCAGCCGTTGCCGACGGTAAACACCCGAACTTTGGTAAGAAATTATCTGCGGAAACTTGTCGCAAGAAGTCCGAAGCCTTAAAAGGTGAGAAGCACCATTTATTCGGCACGTCACTCCCGCAAGAGTGGAGAGATAAAATCGCCGCAGGAAAGATAGGCGAGAAGAACCCGTGGTTTGGTAAGCCGTCGCCCGCAAGCAAGCAGGTGAAAAATATCAAAACGGGCGTGATCTATGACAGCATTGCGCGGGCAGCGAAAGCTGAAGGCATAAAGCCCGGCAAACTGTATTCAATTTTAGACGGACATACGAAAGTAAACACAACCGATCTGGTGAGGATTTAATGGCATTTCCTTGTGCACAACCAACTTTTATTTATAAGGGGCGTCCGCACACCGAAGCAGAGTTGCGAACAGCCCTAAAGAATATGGACGTGGCAACGGCTGTTAAGTATATTCCCAACGTTCAGTCGATGCCCGATATGCCTTACAAGCAATCCTGGCCCTTGCAAGCCTTCAAACGTGTTCTCCGCTATGCAGTTGAAAACGGTTACGAGCGTGTGACGATCGACACGGGCGAGACGAACGCGGAGCGGTATGATCTGAGTAAGCAGGTTGAGAAAATTGAGATTGAAGTTCCGACCGAAACTGCTGGAGATGTCAGGTTTGTTGACATTACCACCAATGACGGCAACAAAATCAATCTTGAAGTTGAAGACGGCAAAATCCGCGAGTCTAGTGAAGGGCAATCAACGATGGTTGGTAAGCCGCTAGAAGATGTTGTCGGCAAAGAAATGGCTGAGAAAATCTTTAACGTGCCTGTTGAGGATTCCTTTGCCACATTCTCCGGCAACGACCTCAAAGTAGGAGGCGAAGGAATGAAAGCCTTCTACGACCGCATACTTCCTGCCGAGATCAACAAATACGTCAAGAAGTGGGGCGGGAAGGTTGAGAGTGGAGAGATAGCCACAACAGACACATCAGGCCTTCATTTAGAGGATTATATTGTCGAAGAGGATGTGGACAATCCTGGCACTTTTGTGGTTTTTCACGAAGGCGGTGATGAAAACTTGGGTGATGGCTTCAGAACCGAAAGCGAAGCCCGTGCATTCATTCGTGACGCTCTAGGATCACCGACCAATGCAACCGTCCATAGTGTTGAGATCACACCCGCGATGCGAGAATCCGTGATGGAAGGACAGCCGCTATTCCGCTCACGGTCTGAACTCGCGGGCTTTGGCGAATCGTTCCGTAATGCAGCGAGGCAGTCGGACAAGTGGCTGTTAGAGAACGTGGATACCGCGAACGATCTGCTTTACCAGGGTGACGGCATCTTGACGGTTGAGGACGTTGCGATGTTTGAACTGATCCGACGTGCGTTAGGCTCTTACAATGCACGGCTTGGAAAGACATTCTCGATAGACTTTGACGGAATGTTTCAGACCGATAAGACCGTAAAGGGCTTTATTGATTCGCTTAGAAAGAGTATTGAGAACGCGGAAAAGGCGGGATTGGACGCGAAGCCTTTGCGTGACATTCTGAAGAAGTTCAGGCTTGCCGCGAGAGACAACGGCACTGTTATCTTGTTACTTGCAGATGAGGCATTGCCGGAAGAAAAAGGGCATCGTGCATTGTTCCAAAACCGTGCGAGTTCACAAGGAACGCAGGTAAAGGTCGATAACTATTACGACCGTGACGTTTTCCAAAAAGCGTTAAAAGGTAAGTTCGGGCGCGATTATAAGGGCTATTCAAAAGCAGCCCAGATAGAAGAATTCGCATTAAAAGCGGCACTTGGACAATGGAATGACCTCGGAACCGGCATTGACAAAGAAGCCGCGGCTGATCTTGCCATTGATTTCTTACAGGAATACGCCGAAACAAGTGCTAAACTTAGAGGTGTCAAACCGCAGGAGATACTTGATGCTCTTGCCGGAGAAATAGCTTATGCCAAAGAACTCAGAGACCAATTCGCAAGACGTAGTGAGCCGGTTCAAGAAAGACCGCCTGAAACTCAAGAAGCAGTTCCAGATAGCCCTCGACCCGAACCTGAGCAAAGAGGAGAAGATAAAGCGGTTTCTGAGGACGGCGGAGATCGGCAACAAGCAGAGCGTCCCGCAGAACGAAGAGACAACTTAAGTTTACACTGGGAAAAGGTAAAGCCAGAGTTCGAATCGTTGGCCGAAGAAGGTTATGACCCTATCACTTTGAGGGATCAGGCCGATAAAGCCCTTGCGTTCATTCAATCCAACCGTCCACGGGCGATGCGTGTTGTTTACGGACTAGAACCGCCACCCAAAGGACTGAAACAAGCATCGGTCGGCGTAGTGATGGCGAACGCATTGCGAGAAGCCGGTAAGATGGAGCAGGCTCAAACGGTTGCCCGTCTGACATCTCAAATGTTCACCGATGTAGCCCAAGAGTTAAATATCGCAAAGTTGGATTTCGGCGATCCGCAACGCTTGATCCAAGCCATAGAGGCTTCACGGCTTCAAAAATTAGGCAAGGGGCTAACACTCAAAGAAGAATCCGAACTAAAGAAGGGACGGTTAAAAGTGGGACGTCGCACGGCCCGCGAAGCTAAGGCTGTAATGACCGAAGCGGAAAAGATACAAACTGCTGATGAATTACTAGAAATGCTTATATGCTGACTTGTATTCCAAAACAATTCGCCAACGAATTACGCAAGCAATTCAAGGCGGACAATATAAAGATCGCCGATCTGTATGCAATGGACAGTGCGGGGCGTCGGAAGCTGTTTGAAAAGTCTCTTGACGCAGACACGGCACAGCAGGCGAATGCCTTGTTTGAAAAAGCGATGGTGTCCAACCAAGCGACGGCACTCAAGAATTGGATCTGGAAAAATCTCTACGGGTCTGTTCCGTTATACACCGGACTGTCTATAAAAGAATCGGAAAAGTTCAAGCAAAAACTGTCGATGGCAGATCTGGCAAAGATGGATGAGGACGCTCGGCGAAAGGCGATAATGGCATTGATCGACGATAAGACGGCGGCTAAACGTATCGCTTCAAGATACGAGCACCTAAAGACGACCGGAGGGCTTGCAAATTGGGAACGACGAGTATTCGGCACGGACAAGCTGTGGTCGGAGATAAAAGCGAACAAGCAACTAAAAGGGGCATTTAGCCGTCTCGAAGCATTGAATGATCTCGGCGTCTTAACGCCACCGCAAATGGACAAATTCATGTCCGATTATGTGGCAGACGTAATGGGCATCAATTTAACTGCGGAGGAAGCTGCTGAGATCGGGGCAAAGGTCAGTGCCGTTTCAAAAGCCTTTGATAAGGTTGGTGGTGATTGGACGGCGGACAATTCGGATTCGGTCATCAATTATTTTGTAAAGCGTAAGGAACTTGAAACATATCTCAACTATTTAGACCCTGAACCTGCGGCAGAGGTATTTTTGGATGTGGGTGCAAGAGGTTCGATATTGTTTTCACTCCGCAGCCTTTCCAATTCGATAATGTATCAGATAGCTCCGTCCGCAAGCCGTCTGCTAATCAAACGGTTAAGCTCCGGCTTTCTCATTCCAGGTGATTACAGCACCATAGACCGTATTACCACCGGATTGTCAGGGGCTGCGTCCGGCATTAACGCGAAGCAATTGACGGATCATGTCCGAATGGCGATGAAAATATACGCAAAGACCTCATACGATATTTCACGAATGGAGTCTTTGGATGACGGTTTTCGCTATTTCGGGGAAAAGTTTACACATACCGAAGGCCCGTCGATCAAAGAGGCTAAAGGCATCAAGGGCAAGCTGGCGGCGATAGTTCGCGGGCACGGCAAACTAATGACACCGGGGCTAAAATGGGCAGCGGGCGGAACCGACACGCTGTTAGCCAATATCCATAGGGCTGACACGTCGATGTTTTTGGGGCGAACTATTGCTAAAGCAGAGCAAAAAGCCGGAACCCTTGAAGGATCATTAGAAGATCGTATTCAGTTCTTGTTCAAAGACTCAATGCGTCCTGATCCTCAAACTGACGAAGGTGCGTATATTCGGGAAATGGGAATACTGGACGCAAACCACGCCAATTTCACGAATAACGACATTTACGGCAAGATCGCCGAACGCATACGAACCGGACTGGGCTTAGGCTCGAATCTGATCGGCAAGACCATTGTGCCGTTTATGCGAATACCGGCGAACGCTTTAGGCGTCGGGCTTGAGATGTCGGGGCCGGGGTTGATTCGAGGCACAAAGCAACTGATCTCAGGCTTGCAAATGGAAAGCGGGAACGACAAGAATATCGCCATCTCGGAAGGTATCAGCAAATTACTACTGTCGGGCGGCGGATTGGCTTTGGCTGCCATCTTTGTGTCCGCATTATTGGACGATGACGATTACATTGGAGCGTATGACTTCACAAGGCGGAGTGAGAACGCCCTGAGCACGACCAAGAACGCGGGAGCCAATTACCTCCGAATCGGTGGAAACTGGTATAGCACACGATGGCTCGGGCCGCTCGGCATTCCGGTTTCAGCGATGATGCAGGCACGACAGGAACGTGCTCGCGGAAGAAGTGCTGTGGTCGGATATTTAGCGGGAATATTGACAGGGGCAATGCAGTTCCCTGGGCTGAAAGAAGCAGGCGAATGGGTTCAGTCAGCCGAACGAGCAACAAGAGCAAAGGACGTTCAATCGGTGGCATCCGCATTTAAGGCGACGCCAAGCGATATAGGTAAATGGCTGGCCGTTCGGACGGTAACAGGGACGGTGGCCCACGACCTTTACGGATTTAAGCGGGCAGACAGATATGATGCTTTAGGTCGCAAAGTCCCGCATAAAGGCGATACGCTTGGAATGGCCGTAGCCTCGTTCTTTATCGGAACCAACATCAAAGAGGACACGTCAAACGAGATCACTAAAGAGTTTGACCGCCTAAGTCTTAAGAACGCACTACCGACGCTGACCGATCCGGCAAAGCCTGACGATCTGAAAAAGGCTATGGGCGAAGATGGGTATGTGGAGTTCCTTAATTCACTGAAACAAGCGTATGCGGTTAAGGTGGCAGAACTGATTATCGAGGAAAGGTATAAGAAAATGTCACCCGAACAGCAGAAGGACGCAATCGATAAGATACGCGACAGAGAGATACTAAAACCAATAGCCAGAGAGCGGAAAAAGATAGAGGTTCAGGAACTAATTAAGCAACGAAAGAAATAGCGAATCTGCTACCAGATATTGTGATATATTGACTCAGGAGCACAAGGGATATGCTACTCAAGAAAAATGATAAAGGGGCTGCGGTTGGCGAACTTCAAGAGTTAAATATGTTTCCATGTGCGCCTATATTTAATGCTCTGAATCGTCTCCGGTGTTACACCATACTGTCTGGCAATCGCAAGGGTCGATCCACCCTCGGAGCACAAGGACCGAATAGTTATCACATCAGATTCAGACAGCTTGGCTTTTGGGTTGCTCTCGCCGCGAACATGATTGGGATTGTCCTTTACCCACTGTCCAATGCGAAAGCATCTTTCAGGGTATTTACGCATCGCGTTTCTGTCACCTTTCGCTACCAATCCATTGCGAACGGCGTGGGCCTTATTCTCGGCGGGCGTTACATATTCAAGATTCTCAAGATGATTGTTCGCCTTATCCCCGTCTTTGTGATTAACTTCGTAACCATCGGGGCGAGGGCCGACAAAGGCGGACATTACAAGTTGATGCACTTTTTTAGTCAGTTGACGCGGGTTGTAAAGTGTAACTATTTGATAGCCGTAGCCATCGGGGGCTTGCCGCAAAACACGCTGATGCGGATGGTATTTGTTCGTGACGACACGTTTGACGTTGCCGCTAGAGCTAACGGCGTAGTTCGGGTAGTCGGCGATTATTCGCCATTGTTCGGATTTGGGCATAACACAATTATAGCATAAGTCAAAAGAAAGTATGAGTTATCGAATAGCAAAATCTTTAGGAACGCTTCGGTCGCAGGTGAATGCGGCTTATCCGAACCGTGATAAGGCATCGGATGGCTGGATCGGCGATGCGGCACACGCGAAAAACACCTCGGATCATAACCCGTGGATCAAGATCAAAGAGAACAGCAAGACGGTCGGCATTGTGACCGCTTTGGACATCGACAAAGACCTTTCGGCGACGGAAAAGGTCGGGCGGATCGTTGATGCTCTTGTGCTTCACAAAGATAAACGAATTAAATACATCATTTGGAATTCGCGGATCATTTCGAGCTATGCGGCGAATGGATATGCGGCGTGGGTTTGGCGGCCATATTCGGGCAAGAACAAACACACGGAGCACGTTCATATTTCGGTAAAGGCCGAACAGCAATTCTTTGACGACGCGAGCGATTGGCGGCTGGACGTGTCGCCCGCGACGCCGCATCAGCCTGTGCCTGAGCCTTTTGTCGAAAATGTCTATGTCGTTCAATCCGGCGACACGATGACGAAGATCGCCAAGAGTTTTCACACAACGGTCGATGCATTGGCCGCCTTGAACGGCATCGCGGACGCGAACAAGCTCAGCATCGGCCAGCGGTTGAAAACGAAATAAGGCAGTCTGGGCAAAGGTTGGATAGGCACAGGTGAGAGGAACGAAACTATGTCTCATTATTACAAAATCCCATTGATGGTAACGACAGAGGATGGAAAAAGCTGGGTGTGCCTATACTTATGCTAGGCAAATACGAAACACGAATAAGAGTAGATTTGTCAGGTGCTATTGATCTTTAACAGTGTCCGGCGTCTTTCAAAGGGCGGTCTGCTGGTGAGCATACATCACACCTTCAGTAATCCTGCGAACGCCGATTAACCGAGGATACGGGAATCGCCCATACCGTGTCTTTGTGATCGGTCTCAACAAGAGACGCCGGGCAAACGAGGTTGGCAGATGGGGATGTCACAGAACCAAAGACGATGGATGTTTCGGATACTTGGGCCATTGCTCACGTTGATACTTCTTGTGCTGCTTGGCACGGGAACAGGATATGTGGTCTATAAGATCGGCGTAATGCTGGACGACGGAAAACCGGCTGCAAGGCCGTCGGATTGGAAGAGGTAAAAACTATGAACATTGATTTTACTCAGATATTTACATACGGGATCGAAATGACGGTAACTCTGTTATTGGCGTTCGGTCTGTATCTGCTTCGGGTTCGGCTGAGTCCGACCGATACGAAAGATTGGATCATGTCGAATGGATTGATGTTATTTATCAGTTTCGCGGTCGCGTGGCTGTTGGCATTCGGTATCGTTTTTAGCCCGAACATCTCTGCCATTCTGGGCGCGATCGGATTCAATGCGAGCCAATCGGCAGCGGCAATGGCACTCGTTATCGCCGGATTCACTATTGGAACAACGGCAGAGCCTACAAGCTAAGGAGAACTATGAAAACACTGACCAGATATATCGCTGCGGTTCTCATCGTCACGTTCGCAACTACGGCGTTTTCGTGCGGCAAGAATCTGCAAAAATTACAGGACATCTCGGACGAACTCCGCATTCACAACAGGAACATTGCCCAAGTCACTAATGATTTTCACGCAGAAGGTAAGATCTCCAATACGCTGCACAAGTCCGTGCTTACAGCTAATGACAAAATATCGAAAGGCATCACGGCTGCGAACGTGGTCATTAAAGGTGCTAGAAGCCTTTCTGACAAGTCCGAGATAAGAGCCGCGTGGGATGAAGCACAACGGATATTGAATCATCAGGTATGGAGTGGATTTTACGATATAGCAGCCGCCACTTTCGATCTGCCAGCAGAGATAAAAGAACGCTATGAAAGCATCTTGGCAAAGGTCAGGCTGGCGTTTTCAGCGTTACGGATGCTGCTGTCACAGATCGAAGCCGGTCTAAGGGAGGAAAGATATGCCGAGTAGCGACAACTATTGGTTAGCACTTATTCAAGCCATTGCTGACGGACGCATCGAGGCGAAAGAGGTAATGGGAATGGAGCCGGAACAGCGAGAGGCTTATATGGAGCGTGTTGCAAATGAGGAACGCGAAGCCATTGATGCCGGACTTGCACGGCACGAGACGCCGGAGAATTGACAAGACCCAGCGGGAGTGCAAGCGGCTACGGTCGTGTTCGAGGTGTTTTATTGACTTCGTTCTAAGTGCCCACCTAAACGAACGTCCCGCTGATTGAAATTTTATGGAACAACTACTTTTACATCTTATTGGTGATTACGTCACACAGTCGAATTGGATGGCGACAAAGAAAACCGCCAACTCGTTCGCTGCGGGGATACACGCACTTGTGTATTCATTGCCGTTTCTGTTAATCGGATCGTGGTCGGCGGTCGCGGTGATCTGCGTGACACACTTCTTTATAGACCGATTCCGGTTGGCTCGATATGTCATTTGGGCAAAGAACGCTCTAGGGGCATCGCCAAGTGAATGGAATAGCCCTGAACTCAATTGGGATAACTGCAAGGCTACCGGCTATTCGTCGCAGGTTCCACAATGGATGTCGGTATGGCTGATGATAATTGCAGATAACACAATGCACTTAACCATCAATTATTTAGCACTGAGGTATTTGTAGTGGAACTCGAAGAAGCCCGATCTTGGCTTGAACAGTTGGAACAGAATCTGCTTGATTCGGACTATCGTGTTTATGCCGATCCAGAAACACACCACAAGATCGCGGCATTACAGGCGATGGTGAACCGATGGCAGGAACTTGAGGACGGGTTGGCAAAGATCGACACGGCGCGAGACGAACTCAATAAAGTGGTAGGAAGATTACTATGAGGTCATTTAAGCACAAATTTTACACCTTATTTGCACTTGTTGCGTTAATCGCAATAACTGCGATGCTTTCAGCGTGTCCGTTTAAGAAGAACAAGGGACACTCGACGTTTGAGGGTTTCTACTCGCAGGCGAAGCAGGCGAAAACCACAGGCGGCACTACCGTCTATTCAAAGACAAAGATCGACGAATCCTTGCTGCCGCTGATCTATCAGGGCATCTATGCGCTAAACATCACGGCGGGCTATGAAAACTACACACCGCTTGAGCATCGAGATTTCTCCGTTGCTCTGTTCCCGCGAGATTCGAGATGTATCAATCCAGCGTTTACGGTAAGGGCTGACGGTTCGCCGTGGGATGGGACTGAATGGGACAAGGATGATCGACCGGGCAAGGTCCTGCTCTGCGCGGCTGGTCTGCATCCTGGATTAAACATAATGGTCGTGGCGAATGACCGTTCGCATATGGCGAACATCGTCCAATACGAAGGCGAACACATTACACTGCTCAACCGTGACCTGGAACGATGGCAGGCAACTATGGGTGTTCACGCCCATCCGATATTCAGACAATCGCCGGACGGTGTGGTAGAGACAGAAAAGGCCGAAAAGCCGTTCGAGTTCGAGGCGACGACAATAACGCTTGCAGGTGACATCGAATCTGATGGCGTAAGCCTTAAGGCCGGAGAAACGGTCTGTATTTTGCTAACGAAGTAGGTGTGCCCAAGATGTAACAAAAAAAAGGACAGAATGTAAGTATCGCCCACGAGGAAAGGTGAGGAATGAGCCAAACAGCAACCAAGCCGGTATTAGCGACGATACCGCCAAGAACGAACGGGAAAGAGGCCGAACGAATTGCGTCGGAATCACCCACGACATTTTTAGAACGGACGGACCGGCGTATGTCTGAAAAAGTTGAACTCACAAAAGGAACATTGGCGTTAATGGGTGTGGCCATTGCGGTCATTACATTCATCATCAGCTTTGGCGGAACGTTGCTTTCGTGGGCACGGGACGATCAGAGCCAAAGGGAAAAGCTAAATATGCTGATCGAAAAGACGAATACCATTCTTGATCATCAAAAGCAGAGCGACCAAAAACTGATCCAGCTAGAAAAAGAATGGCAGTCGTTTCAGCTAAAACAAGCCGAGAAACGCGGCTATGAACTTAAGGCCGCCGAAGGCTCTCATTAAAACTATGGCACACATCATAATTCTTGGACGAGCAAAACAACTTTCGGAACGCACGAGCGAACTGCTCGGGCTTATTCACGATGTTCTTCACACGATGGAGGACGAGGGTATTCAGAATCCGCCGCAGTGCGTAGTCGATCTTGAGGCTAATATAGACGTGTGGGTTTCGAAGATCGACGCAGACATTCAGGACGTTCGGGATTGGATCGATTCATTCAATTGATGCCGGACGCTTAAACTTTCCTTTACATTTGGTCGCCAATCACTTAAAGTAGTAGTCACTATGGCAAAAGTAACTACACACGTTTGGGATGGCGACCGTATCCGACAAGCCCGTAAGATCAAAGACCTCAGAGCGGTAGATGCTGCTGAAAAGCTGAATATCACGCCTATACACTTGAGTTACATTGAGAACGGGAAAAACAATCCTTCCGCGAAGTTGATCGCACGAATGGCAGAGGTTTACGGCCTGCCGACATCTTTTTTTCTTAAAAATTAAATTATTTACGTCTTAGGGCTTGACAAGGTTTAAACTTTCGGTTTAAGATAGCTCCACTGTCGCAGATGGCGATTAAACGGAGATGGAGACGAAATAATGACACGAGAACTTGGAACAGAATTCATCGACCCGATAGATGTAAGTGAATGTTGCGCGGCGGAGATGTTTGGCGAACCCGACATCTGCCCAAGATGCAGGGAATTCACGGCCCGCGAGACTATTGAGAATGCCGAGCCACCGTGCGAAGCAATTGCCGCGAATCCACAGACCCACGAAGCAATGTGCTTCGACATAGAACGGTGCGGATGGCGTGGCAATACCTCGGCGACCGGCGACAACGGCGATGGCGGTAAGTGCCCGCGATGTGGTGAGGACACGCTTGAATACGACGCCGAGGAATACGAAACATTTGCGGTTCGTCCGCAGAATCCGAAAGTTCAAGCCGCGATCTCAACGGCACTTGGCTTTGTTGCGTTTACCGCGACCGGAGCATTGTTCGCCGTGATGTTCATCTTCGACAACGACGATATCCACACACATAGCCGGGCGTTCTGGACGGCGATCTTCGGAGGCTAACAATGGACAAGACACCTGTTACAGCCGGATTCGGCGACGGTCTGGCAATGATTCGACGGCTTCAAAATCCGATACCGCAACCTAGGCCGATATTCGACCCGCGACCTGCAAAACGTGACGCCAAGTGCCGGGAATGCGGAAAGGTCTATCTAAACACGACGCGGACGTTTTGCATTTCGTGTGACAGCTACGCCGTGGAGGACTTAGCCCAATGACCGACGGCCAGAAACTTCAACACATTCACGACGACCCGAAAGTGAACCGCAAATGGTCAACGCTGACAAAAGAACAGCGTCGGTTCGTCCTTGCCGGACTCGAATTGGGAGTTAATCAGGAATGGATGCTGGCACTTATCGAGGACGCAAAAGAACTCAGCAGACGAAGGGAGAATACGCACTGATGCAAGCACAAACAGCACAATCAGAATGGCGACCGAAGCATAACTTAAATGGTCAGCGATTCGGGAAGCAGGTCGCAATTGGTTTTGCCGGGCAGGGGAAGCGGGGCGTCGCTCTATGGCTCGTGAGATGCGACTGCGGATCGCTGAATATCAAGGTGGCAGGCAACTTGCGTAGCGGAAAGAATTTGTCATGTGGCTGTGATCGGCTGGCGAACATGGCAGCAGCCCGACGTACTCACGGAGAAGCGCCCAATACCAATAAGGCGGCCTCTCCTGAATATCGGAGCTACACATCGGCAAAGGCTCGTTGCACGAACCCTAGCCGACACAACTATCCAAGATACGGCGGTCGCGGGATCGAATTTCGTTTCGAGTCATTTGAGCAGTTCCTATCCGTTCTCGGTCGCCGGCCAAGCCTTGATTACACACTCGATAGGATCGATGTTAATGGGCATTACGAACCGGGAAACGTTCGATGGGCCACAGCTAAGGATCAGGCAAACAATAGGGGGATCTCTGATGCAAACCGCACAACAGTTTGATGCTGATTACCGTAGATCGATCATTGGCTGCTCGGAACTCGGGGCGGTTCTTGGAGTTGATCAATGGAAAACTCCGTTGGATGTTTTTAATGAAAAACTTGGGCTTGTCGCTCCATTTGAAGGCAACAAGCACACACGACGAGGACAGCGATTAGAGCATATCGCCGCAGAAGAATATACCGAGATAACCGGTCAGAAGTTGCGACGAATGACACGGGAACTTAAGCACCCAGATCATGAGTTTATACGCGGCCATATAGATCGGCTTCTTGAAGGCCAAAACAAGGTTGTGGAGATCAAAGTCGTCTCCGTTGCCGCGTTCCGCAAGCTTCAACGTGAAGGCTTGCCGGACAGTTGGATTGTCCAGATGCAGTCCTATATTGGTCTCGGTCAATACGACGGCGGAGTTTTTATCATCTTTTGTCCTGATCAGTTCGAGGTAATTTTCTTTGATATTCAATTCGACCAAGCGATCTACGACGCGGCGGTAAATGCGGCCGTATCGTTCTGGACGAATCACGTTCTTACCCAACAGCCGCCAGCCGCAGTCGCCGCCGACAAACCGACCCTTGAATTTGAAAAAGTCGGCGGCGATCTTGTCATTCGTGAAGATGACGCATTCCGCGAATGGGCTGAACGGTTCCGCGAAGCTAAGAGCATCAAGGATAACGCGACCGAACTTTACGACGCTCTTGTAGAGGATTTCAAAACCAAGATCGTTGAGGACGTGCCGGGGAAATATCAAGGCTTTGGCGTTCGCGTCGCATACACCGAATCAGCCGGACGAAAGACGTTCGACAAGAAAGCATTGGCCGCGACATATCCAGACATCGACCTTTCGCAGTTCGACAAACAAGGACAGCCGTTCAAGACGTTTCGGCCTTACATCATCAGCGAGTAAGAGACTCGCAACAACAGGAGAATTATGCCAAATCAAGCAATAGCAAAAGTTACAGATAAAGGAACATTGGAAGGCATTCTGAACGGTGAGGCGTTTCAGAAAACCCTCGAAACAGTTCTGCCAAAGCACCTAACGCCGGAGCGCGTCGTCAAAATGGCACTCGTTGCAGCCTCACGTCAGCCGAGGCTTTGGGAATGCACGAAAGAAAGCATTCTGCAATCGATAATGAAGTCCGCAGAACTTGGGCTTGACTGCTCGGGAACGCTCGGACGTGCCTATTTGGTTCCTTACTACAACTCCAAGATCAGTGCCTACGAGTGTCAGTTCATTCCCGGCTATCAGGGATTGATCGAACTCGCAAGACGTTCCGGCAATATCGCACGAATCGAAAGCCGCGTGGTCTATGAACGGGATACGTTCAACGTCGAATACGGCCTGGATCAGAAACTTTCGCATACGCCGTGTATGACGGGCGACCGCGGAGCGATGACCTGTGTTTATGCCGTTGCCGAATTGACCGACGGAAGCCGTCAGATCGAGGTTATGACGATGGAAGAGGTTGATGCTATCCGGTCGCGATCAAAGGCAAAGGATAACGGTCCTTGGAAAACCGATTACCCGGAAATGGCCCGTAAGACCGTAATTCGGCGAATCGCCAAATACCTTCCGCTTTCAACCGAACTCGAAAAAGCATTCGAGGCCGACGATCAACTATTCAACGGGCACTCGGCTGCTGTGGATATGGCAGAAAGAACCGCAAACCGCGTTAGTGCGTTGCGCGATCAACTGACCGTCGTTCCGCCTATCAACGATGATCCGTTGGATGTTGTCGAGCCGGAAGAATCTGAGCCCGAAACCGCACCGCAAGAATCGACGCCGGCCGAACCGATCGACAAGACCGAATCGCAGCGGATGGATCTGCTTACCTTGGCGAAAGAACTTTACTCCGAACTCAAAGGGGCGAAAAGAAAACAGGCCGATGAATATATCGGAGCCGGAAAGGTTTTAGCCGATCTTTCAGACGATCAGCTTACCGAGTTTCTTGATTCGTTCACGAGCTAAAAGATTCCGTTCCGGCTTTGCGGGGGAGCTTGGGCGGTCTTAAGGCGAACGCCCCGCACAGTTCTTTAACAATTCGAGATTCGGCGACGAGTGGGAGCGTTTGCCGGACAAGGGAAGCGGAGATACTTCGACGTAAAACAGTCCGCTTCCTAAAGATTAGCGAACAAGGGGAAGGTGCATATTGATCCTCCTGTAGTGCTGGGCGACGACGAACGTGCTAGTTAACACGGTCGCCCGGCTTCTTTGAAAACAGAATATGGCATCGGTGGCGGAAATAGACGCAGCTTCAATCCGTGGGCGAGGGATTAGTAGCCGACAAGCACGGTCGGTGAAAAACGCGGAGTAAAACGTGACACTTCCCTATTTGCAAGTAACCAACCTTGCCCGATGCCCACCAATTACATCTTGCTGAAACGGGGCTGGAGCAATCGAACGACCCCGAAAGATAGTTACGTGGATTTTTCAACTGCAACCGCCTCGGCGGGTTAACCGGGGCGGTTGAAACCAAAGGTTATGAACACAACATTTGAAATGCGAAATAACGAAGTGGTTCCGGCATATCCGGCAAAGCTATCGCCAGATCAGCGTGAGACGGTCATTGATGCCGCGAATAAACGAATCGAGCGAGTCCATATCTATCCCTGCAAGACCTGCGGGATGCCAAAGGTTGCCGTGGCTCATTCGGATTGCTTTCAATGTCGTTCGAACCGATTAACTGAATTATCCAAGGCACAGCATCCACCGAAACAGGCTCCGCGATCGCTGACCTATCCGATCTTGTTTGTCGGTTTCGTTATCGCCTTTTTGTTTTCGGTTTGGGCTTTCTTTTTTGCGGAGACGCGATGACAACCGAAGCCGCATTGCTTGAGCTATTTCAAAAAGCACACCGTCAACATGGCGGCGATGGGAATACAGGCGTCGAGGTTTGGCGACCGAAAGATTATGCAAAGAGATTCACTAATTCAGCAACGACGAAGATACAACACGGACAAGGCGATGCGGCATTATTGGGCAAACCGCGAGGAGATATTAGCCAAGCGTCGGACACCGGAAGGTAGGGCAAAGAGACGAGAATACCAACGCCGGTATCGCGAGATTAAGAAATGCGTGGAGCCGGATTCTGAACTCCGACCGGCTCACACGCGATGACGGCAAATGCCGTATTTATCAAACATCGTGAAAATGACCGGGTTACTAACAGATCGACAAGTGGCAGCAACCAACAAATTCGATCCGCTCAAAATGACTTCACCCGGTCGGCAAAGATCGCTCTAGCAAGCGATGAACTTAGGTTAACGAACAGCAATAGAGGCCGTCACTCAAGAAATTAAAAGGAAAGTTTAGTGATGAGACGAACTTACGATCTAACGAAACAGACCATCGACGTTATCAACGGTCACGGGTCGGCGATAGCAGAAGAATTCGGCTGTGACCCGTCTTATATATCGCAGATTCTTGGCAAGACCGAAACAGATCCATTTGCAAAGTTTCTCTGGCTGTATCGTTCGGCGATCAAGGCCGGATGCGACGTGAACCATTGGCTAAACGAGCTTCACCGGGTAAAGGCTCAATACGAATCGAAGATGAACCTTTGCCACAAAAAGGAAATGGCTCTTTCGGTTATAGAAACGGCTGAGGTTAATCACGCGGTTCTTACCGACAAACCGTTGAACGAACAGCTTAAAGAGGCTGGGGACGCCGTAGAGCAAGCAGAACGGGTTAAGCAGGCGATCCTTGAACAGATGAACAGGGACAGTTCGGAAGTGCCGACTTCTCGAAAGTTCGGACGCGCCGCAGTGCTAGTT
This sequence comes from Geitlerinema calcuttense NRMC-F 0142, assembly GCF_030285425.1. Lineage (NCBI taxonomy): Bacteria > Bacillati > Cyanobacteriota > Cyanophyceae > Geitlerinematales > Geitlerinemataceae > Geitlerinema > Geitlerinema calcuttense. The sequence goes on from NZ_JASVEJ010000001.1 coordinate 54,288, forward strand.
CATAGGGCGGGTAAATGAAACGAATCATCGCACTCATTGGCATAGTTTTGATCGCCCGGATAGTTCGGGCGTGGAGGGAAGAGGTATGACCGAACAAACAGAAAACATAAACCGCGTTCGTTCGCAGATCGCAAACCACATTTGCCGTTATCTGAAAGACCACGAGGGGCAGGAGTTCCATTGCGAATCGTTGCGGCAATATGTCTATGCCAACGTAGATGGCTACATAGCACCGGCAAGCCCTGACCGCATATTACGCGATCTACGCCAAAGGGGCGTTGTTAGTTATGAAGTGGTTAATCGGGCGAAGTCGTTATACAGGGCACTGCCAAAGGAGTGGCAGCCGAGTTTGATATGAGCAAATACGCCCGGAAAAAAGACAGCAATCATAAAGGCATCTGCGAGACGTTGACCGCTTGCGGAGTGACCGTTGTTGATTGTTCTGCGTCCGGCACTATTCCAGACCTTTTAGTTTGGTATCGAGGAAAGTGTGGATGGCTGGAAATAAAGATGATAGCCAAGTCCGATCCACGTTACACGGCAAAACAATTGAAATGGATCGCTGAGACGCCTATGCCTGTTCGGATAGTGACAAACGACCAAGAAGCCTTAGCTTTTGCTCAGACGCATCAAGGGGCTTTAACGAGCCAGCAAAAGGACGATCTGGCGGCGTTTCTGCTGCGGAACGAAGGCAAGGAATTGTTTACGCCAAAACAGGTCACGGAGGCATTGAATAGCAAAGGATGACCAAATCAACATTTATAAAAATGCTTCGGCTGATGAAGGAAGCGGATAAGCAGAGAGACGAACTCTATCGGCTTGGTATCCAGATCGACAACGAAACCGACTTTGAAATCCTTAGCATTATCGCTAAAGAGGCGTTCGGTGAACAAGGGTGGGATTGGGTCAATTGGTGGCGTTGGGAGGTTAATTACGGACGTGGTTACAGCATATCGAAACCAGCCGCAACAAATAATGACGGCACACCATTTATCTGGAACGAGGCAAGTCTATGGCGGGCGGTGAAATTAACCACAAAACAACGTGAGGATGTTTAGTTAGGTATCACGGATCGAATTTGCAGAGGTATGAAAACGGAGACGATATACAACGAAAACTGTCTTGAGACTATGGCTAGGATGCCGGACGGGTTTGTTGATGCGATTATCACAGACCCGCCGTATGGCATCAGTTATCAATCCGCCTGGCGGATTGATAAGACGCAATGGAAACCGAAGCTCGCCAACGACGAAAAGCCGTGTGTTGAGTTTTTACCAGATGCGTTTCGTGTGATGAAAGACCAAACGCCCTTGATTGTGTTCTGTGAATGGCGGTTTCAGGAAGTCTTTCGGTTAGCGATACAAGACGCTGGATTTCATATCAAATCGCACGTAATTTGGGATAGGGAATGGCACGGGATGGGCGACCTGAAAGGCGGCTTCGCACCATCGCACGATATTGTCTGGTTCGCCACTAAAGGGCGTTATATGTTCCCGTTCCATCGTCCCGTGTCGGTTCTGCGTTTCCCGCGAGTATCAGCCGAAGCGTTAGAGCATCCGACGCAAAAGCCCGTGAACCTCATCGCTTATCTAATCAAGACGCTGACCCAAGAAAACGACCTTGTTTACGACCCGTTTATGGGTTCAGGCACGACCGCAAAGGCGGCGCATCAGCTTAAACGACGATGGATAGGAAGTGAGATTTCGAGCGAGTATGTCGAGTTAGCTAACAAGCGTTTAGAGCCGTATTTGGCACAGGAGGCTTTGTTTTAAGTATGACTATCCACGAATGCCTACGCTGCACGGAATGGCTCGAGCCCGACGAGCTGAAAGACCATCGATGCCGGGCCGGTTTCGAGGTTCGAGAGATCGAGGATGCGGAGGACGAGTGAGTATTACGGTTGGATCGCTTTTTAGCGGAATTGGTGGACTTGATCTCGGCTTAGAGCAAGCCGGGATGAAAACGGTTTGGCAGGTCGAGTTCGATGATTGGGCCAGGGGGAAGCTGGACGAGAACTTCCCGCATACGGAGAAATTCAAAGATGTCAGAGAAGTCGGAAAACATAACCTCAGACCCGTTGACCTCATCGCAGGTGGTTTTCCCTGTCAAGACCTATCAATCGCCAATCTCAAAGGGCTCGGGCTTGCTGGTGAACGTTCGGGATTATGGCGTGAATACCTCCGAATCATTCGCGAGTTGTTGCCTAGATACATTTTCATTGAAAACGTCTCAGCCCTCCTTACTGATGGACTGGACAGACTGCTCTGTGACCTTGCCGCCTGCGGGTATGATGCGGAGTGGCAAATTATACGAGCGACGGCTTTTGGATTGCCGCATCAAAGAAAGCGCCTTTTCGTTATTGCCTACCCCGAAGGCGACAGACTTCTTCAGGACGAAGTTTTCAAGGGAAACCGTTATCAAAACCATTTCCCGGCCTCAGTTTCACGCGGACAGCCTCTCTTACATTTTGACGTTATTGGATGTTCCTATCCACAGATACCCGAACATCTACGAATGGATGATGGGCTTTCCTTTGAACTTTCTGAAATTGAGGCAGCAATCAAAGGATACGGAAACGCAGTCTGCCCACCCGTCGCAAGATGGATCGGCGAAAGAATAGTTGAATTCGATGAAAGGTGCCGGCAAAACAAGGCGATAAAGGCAAGCGAGGAAACGGTAGAAGAATAATGCCAAAGGAACTTTTTACAGCAGATTCGGGCGGTTTTTGGTTGGAGTTTGGGATGAAAAATAGTATCATTCTTGTAACGACGAACGAGACTTTCCGCGATTGCGGATTGACTTGGAATTTTTACAAGTTTTATCCTAAAAGCGCTCTAAGCGAAATCTCTGTAAGTCTTGTTCGTCGTTGTTCAGGTCAGCAGGGAAAGTAACTTAGAGCCTTTTTGTTTTTAAATTTATGGATCAGGACGGTGAACACAAAGAAGAAAGGTGCGACAAGTGCTTGAAAAATGAAAAGCGGATCAAAGAGCTTGAGGCCTTGATTCAAAGCATGGCCGAGTCTGTGGACGACGCGGCGATGAGCCTGGTTCGCGTGGTAACGATAAATTCCGATTAGAGACGGTAAGGATTATGAAGAAAAAAGCCCACGGCTATATATGGTATCCAGAGGATATTATCCTTTCGCCGAAAGTCGCAAAACTGACAGCAGCGGAAGAATGTTGGTATCGCCGGGCTCTTGATTTTAGCTGGATGGATAACGGCCTGCCGTCCGATCCGAAAGAGGCCGCTGACAGGATTAAAAAAGGATGCACGGCAAAAGCAGCGGCTAAGATCTTGGATTTATTCTTCGAAATAGACCCGAAAAATTCTGAAAAAAAAGTGAATAAAAAGCAAGAACTTTTGCGAAAAAAATTTAAACAAACAATTCGCGAAAGAGTTAAGGCCGGAAGAGAAAGTGCAAAAAAACGTGCCGCTAAAGCTAAGGAAGAAAAGGAGTTACAGCAAAAAAATGAATTGAACAAATGTTCAACAAATGCTGAACAAATGCTCAACAACCCAATCCAATCCAATCCAATCCAATCCAATCCTTTTGTAGTAGAAGGAAATGACGCCCCGCGATTCGTGTTCATCACAACAACCGTTCAGGCTATCGCAGTTGAACTTGGCGTTGTGAAATTCTCTCCGAATCAGCAACGTGAATGGAATTCACACGCTGAATTAGCGTTCGACAATAAGTTCACATCACAGCAATTTGTTGACTGTTTTCGGTTCCTGCGATCGAAGTATTCATACAAAATTCTGCCCGAATACGTGACGAACCATTTACCCGATTTCGTTAGAGGCCGGAAAACAAAAGAACCCGAAGCCCTACCATCACTTGCCGAAAAACTAGCAGACGACGCTCAGAACAGGGCCAATCTTAGGCGACCGGCAAAACCCGCAGAACCCACGGAGGTTGTTCAGTAGATGCACGATATGAGTCCAAAGCGTCACGAGAATTGGCTTGATAGCCCATTACCGTCAAGCGAGGAAAGCGAACGGGTGATACTCGGCGCCGTGATGATGAACAACGATCTGATCAAGGATGCGGCAGAGTGTCTTGAGCCGGATGACTTCTACTCGCCGCTTAATCGACGAGTGTTCAAAGCAATGCTTTCGCTTTACCAACAGGGCAAGAATCAGAGTCCTATTCTGATCGTCGAAGAGATCAAGAAAGACGGCCCAACCGAGTCTTTTGGCGGAGTGTCGGTCATTTCGAATATGGCATACGGCGTTCCGATATTCAGCGACATTGAGGAATATCTTTCGATAGTCCGCGAGAAGTCGAATCTGCGTCGTTTGGTGCGGATCTGTTCGGAGATCACAGCCACAGCATTGAGCGGTGAGGACGAAACAAAAGTCATATTCGACGAGGCCCAAAAGAAGATCAACGATCTTTGTGAATCGGTCGAAAGCGGTGTTAGCACCGAATACTTCATCCCGCTATGGAAAGTGATCGATAACGAGGTCTTGCCGGCATTGGAGAATTTGCGATACGGAAAGACGCGCAAGCTGCCAACCGGATTTAAGGCTATTGACGCGGCGATCGGCGGCGGTATCTCACCGTCAGATGTGCTTTTACTTGCAGCTGATACCGGCGCCGGAAAATCAGCCTTAGCCTTGCAGATGGCCTATCAGCTTTCGATCTCGGGAACACCAACAGCGTTCCTTGCCGGTGAAATGACGAACGGCGAGAACGTGCAAAGGCTTCTGTCGCAGCTTTCCGGGATAACCAACCTGAATTGGCTGAACAGCATAACCGAAAGTGAGTATCAAGTGCTGTGCGATTGGGTTACGGCGATACGCGGAGCAAACATCCGGTTTGACCACCGCATTTCAGATATGGCGACACTTCGAACCCATATTCGGTCGGTCGTTCAACGCGACAAGATCAAGGCCTTAGTGATCGACTACATCCAGCTTTTCAAGATGGATAAGATCGACCACCGCAAACGCAATGAGCGCATAGCTGAGGCATCGCAGGAAGTGAAGCGTATTGCGAACGAGCTTGAGATCGCGGTTATCGAGGTCGCCCAATTTAACCGCGAAGGCGCGAAGTCAGCTCAGCCTGGATTACACGATCTTGAAGGCAGTGGGCAACTCGAAAAAGACGCCAGTTTGATATTCATTCTCGAACTCGGCGAACACGAGTTACATGATCAAAAGAACCGTAAATATCGGGACGCGAAGATCCGAATAGTCAAGGGCCGAAACGTAGGCCGCGGCGAAGTGATGGGGAAGTTTTACGCTCGGTCGGTCCAATTTGATTTTGAGCAGATTTATCAAAAATGAACGCCGCCGAAAGCTGAGAGGAGACCTGGAAGGAGCAAAGGAGACACAATGCCAAACAAAAACAGAAAGCTAATACTTCGAGATAGTGAATTCGTAAAAGCGCTCAGCCGTGAGTTCGTTGAGATTCTGCGGATCGAGACAGAACGTGCGATGCAGGAAGTGCCGGATGGTGCTTGGGATGTCAACGCGGACGAAAAGACGAAGATAGGTGATTTATTTCTGTGGGACGAAACGAGGCGGTTTTATTCTTTTTGGAACTTAGCCCACGAACTCTTCACCGTCGAACCCTTACCGGAATATCACCGAGCCAGCCTCATTGAAGCCCTCGAACGCGAGAAAGCCAAGAACGAAACCCGCAACGCCGAAATAGACGCCGAGATCGAACGGCTGAGGAGTGAAGATGCCGTTTGACCCTTCAAAATATCCGGCTAATTGGAAAGCGTTTTCGAAGCACATTCGTTTTGAACGTGCGAAGGGAAAGTGCGAACAGTGCGGAGCCGTGAATTACGAACGCGGAAAGAAAGGCAGCGACGGCATTTGGCGAAGCGAGAATGACATTCACGGACTGAATTCGGATGTCGGATTCGCGTTATACGGCGATTGGGATTTCAAGTGTTCGAAAGTGATCCTGACCGTCGCCCATCTGGACAACGAAGGCGGCGTTTGCCGGTGCAAGGCGGACACCGGAATGAAATGCGTTGACCCGAATCACGTTTTGGCACTATGCCAAGCCTGTCATTTGGCTCTGGATCTGCCGCACCACATCGAGAACGCTCGGCAGACCCGGATCAAAAAGAACGACGCGGCAAGACCGCTGTTTACGGAGGAAAACAATGCCTGAACTAACAGACCAGCAGCGGGCCGCGATGGAGTCTGCGTTTAGGACGCACCAGACACGGGCGACAGATGAACGCGACTTAGCGGAGCGGATGTATCGAGAGGGCTTGTCGGACGCTAAGAATGAACCACGAGGAGATGAAATGCCTGAAACAAACGAAGCGATGGAAGCGGCTTGGGAAACGTTCTGGAAGGGTATTCGTGTGTTGGCAGAGTCACTTCCAACAAGCCCGTTAACGTTAGACCAACTCAAATATCTTTCATCACCAAGTTTTCGGGGTGGCTACGAAGCAGGCTACACCGCAGCCAAGTCCGAGACGTGCGTGTGGACGCAAGATGACGACATTGCCGATATGCCCGGTCGATGGACTGCCCCTTGTGGATTGCAGCTGTGGTTTGAAGATGATGAAGTTTCGCACGTGTATTGCTCGAAATGCGGCGGTCGTGTGCAGATCCCGGAACGCGAGGAGAGGTAAGTTTTGGCTTTTTGGTGGACACAAAAGACGGTGATAGGAACTGTCTTGAAATGTATGAAAGGCACTATTCAGCATATCGCTACCGTGACGGACGCAAACGGTCTCAATTCGTCGGCCCTGGTGAAACCATTGTGCTTAGGACGCTGGAGGCAGACGCCCTCTTTGTTTGGCGAAAGTATATTGACGATGGAATTGATGAGCGAACCGGAGAACGACAGCAAGGCGTCAACTGTGCGGTTTTCAGGAACGAGAACTCGTCAGAATATCTCAGCTCAGACCTTATCCGAGAGGCTGACGCCGTTGCTGATCTCGCGTGGCCTGGTGAGAGGCATTATACCTACGTCAATGAGAAAGCGGTCAGGTCAAAGAATGCTGGATGGTGTTTTATCTGTGCCGGATGGCGAAAATGCGGATACACAAAAGGCGGTCTGCTGATCTTAGAAAAAGTGAGCGAGGAGAAGTAAGTTTATGGACAAGGAATTTAACATTCAGGTATCTGACCCGATTTTTCGCATTTCCTGTGAAAACTGCGGTGTCATTGCGGACATCGGAGAAGATGAAGAAGAGATTCGATCCACGGCAGAAACGATGGGATTTGTCGCTATTCACAGCGAGGCTGACGGCACGATGAATCTCTGCAAGTCTTGCTATGAATCCGATCCTGAATTAAACCCCAAACCAACCCC